>CALFUG010000325.1 GCA_937928455.1 uncultured Clostridia bacterium | reverse complement strand
ATACCATGATACACGCTTAAGTAAATGACGAAATAGGGGATAATGAAGAAATAAGGAGAATAGCCATGGGTATGAAAACAGGTGCGGAATATGTAGAAAGCTTGCGTAAATTGAACATGAAGGTCTATATGTTTGGTGAAAGGATTGAGGTTCCTGTAGACCATCCCATCATCAAACCTTCTATGAATGCGGTAAAAATGACCTATGACCTGGCATTGGATCCCTTGTATGAGGATTTAATGACGGTAAAATCTCATCTGACTGGAGAGCGTGTGAATCTTTTTAATCACGTTTTTCAAAGCACCGATGATTTGGTGAAAAAGGTAAAACGACAGCGAATGCTGGGGCAAAAAACAGCTTGTTGTTTTCAACGTTGCGTGGGCCAGGATGCCTTCAATGCAGTATATAGTACCGCCTACGAAGTAGACATGAAACACGGAACAAACTATCAAGAAAGATTTAATGATTTTCTTCGATATGTACAAGAGAATGACTTGGTGACGGATGGCGCCATGACGGACGTAAAAGGGGATAGAGGCTTAGCGCCTAGCGGCCAACCGGATCCGGACATGTATGTTCGAGTGGTGGAACGAAGAGCAGACGGCATCGTGGTGAATGGATGTAAAGCACATCAAACAGGTATTGTGAATTCTCACGAAGTGCTGGTCATGCCCACCATCGCCATGCGGCCGGAAGATAAGGATTACGCCCTCTGTTTTTCAGTGCCTACGGACACCGAAGGAATCACCATCATATATGGTAGACAGTCCTGCGATACCCGAAAAATGGAAGGCAGTGAAATCGATGTCGGTAATAGTGAGTTTGGTGGCCATGAAGCACTGGTGGTGTTTGATCATGTCTTTGTTCCCAATGACCGGATTTTTCTGGATGGAGAAACGGAGTTTGTGGGCACATTGGTGGAACGATTCAGTGGCCATCACCGACCCAGCTACGCATGTAAAGCAGGGGTAGGGGATGTGTTGATCGGTGCGGCGGCTTTGGCGGCGGATTACAATGGTGTGCCAAAAGCTTCCCATATAAAGGACAAGCTGATTGAGATGACTCACCTTAATGAAACCATTTACTCCTCGGCTCTTGCCTGTTCTTATGAAGGAACGGCTACTCCATCCGGTGCCTATTTGATTGACTTAATGTTAGCCAATGTGTGCAAACAGAATGTCACCCGTTTCCCTTATGAGATGACTCGATTGGCGGAAGATATCGCGGGCGGCATTATGGTGACCCAACCTTCCGAAAAGGATTTTAGAAGCCCTGAAATCGGTCACTATGTGGAAAAATATTTAAAGGGAGCAGAAGGTGTTTCTACGGAAAATCGTATGCGGATTATGCGACTGATTGAGAACTTGACCTTAGGAACCGGAGCGGTAGGTTATCGCACCGAATCCATGCATGGAGCGGGATCTCCCCAAGCCCAGCGTATTATGATTGGTCGTTTGGCCAATCTGGATCATAAGAAAGCGCTGGCCAAAAATATCGCAAAGATCAAAGAATAGTTTAAAAAAAATGAACAACTTTCCTTTTTGTTCGTCTTTATAGTGATACGTTACATGGAAAGACTATTACAGTTATAGGAGGAAAGTAATGAAGAACAAAGTGACAATACTCGTCATTCTCATGTTGGTGCTGATATCTTTTTCGGGTTGTATTGCGTCTGCGCCTACGGGGTCGGTTCCCGAGATTGTGGAACCGGGTAACGGGGAAGTGGAAAACCCCTCTGCGCCCAACGAAGATTTGCAAACGGACACGGGGAAGTACGTGGGCCAAATTGATAATAATTTCATTGAAATAATGATATCCGGTGTACCGGAAGAAATGGCCTATCGTTCGTTCATGCTATCACCCGAATTGAGAGACCGTTTTGAAGCCTTGGGATTGGATACAGACATGGAAGTGAAGTTTCAGTTTTATGAAAACAGCCAGGGGCAATGGGTGGTAGTTGACATTCAGATCATCTAAAAGAGAAGCATTTTAAGCAAAGGAGAAGCATTTGAGCATCGGTTATGCCTGTTTGGGAATTGGAATTCCCAGTTCTGAAGCAAAGACCACCACCATGAAATATGCTTCCCCAGAAAGGTTGGAGGAGCTGATTCGATGGAATCTTTCCTCGTTGAAGCAACTTCTGACCTATAATATCCACCATGAAATCCGCTTGTTCCGTATCAGTTCGGATATCATTCCATTTGGTAGTAGTCCCGTGAACTCATTGAATTGGACAAAAATGTTTCAGAGAGAGTGGGAAGAACTGGCAAGGATGATTCGACAGGGGAACCTGCGGGTTTCTATGCATCCGGGACAATATACCGTGCTGAATTCACCGGATGGCGGGGTGGTGGAAAGGGCCGTAAAGGATTTGGAGTATCACAATCAGGTGCTGACGAATTTGGGAGTCGATTCCTCTCACAAAATCATTCTTCATGTGGGTGGTGGCTATGGAGACAAAGCGGCGGCAATGGTCAGATTCCAGCAGAATTATCATAAATTGTCCGATGGGATCAAGGACAGGCTCGTATTAGAAAATGATGATCGTATTTACAATATAGCCGAAGTGCTGGAACTGGCAGAAACAGTAAAGGCTCCGGTAGTATTTGATAATCTGCACCACCAGGTGAATCCTCCCAAGGAGGAAAGATCGGAAAAGGAGTGGATTATGGCGGCCCACAACACATGGCATACCAAGGATGGGCTCCCGAAAATTCATTATTCCCAGTCAAATCCCCATAAGAAGTCCGGGTCTCACTCAGAGACCATTGATTTGGCTCAATTTTTGGAATATTACCACCGACTATCTCTTTCGGAATGTGATATCATGTTGGAAGTCAAGGATAAGAATCTATCTGCGGTGAAATGCATCAATGGTACCCGGCAGAGGAGCAGCATCAAACACTTGGAAAAGGAATGGGCGCTATATAAGTATACGGTGTTGGAGAGATCCCCCATGCACTATGAAGACATTCGAGCTTTGCTCAAAGATAAAGAAGCCTATCCGGTGGAGAAGTTCTATCAATTGTTGGATGAAGCTCTGAATGAAAAGGGAACTCAGGGCACCTTGCGAAATGGATTTCAGCATGTATGGGGATACTTGAAAAACATGGCCACAGAAGAGGAAAAAGAAGAGATGAGTCGACAACTCCAAAGGTGGGAGGAAGGAAAAAACTCTCTGGCTACATTGAAAAAGAAACTCTTTGTCTTGGTGGAGAAATATCAGCAATCTTATTTATTGGCATCCTACTACTTTGTGCTGTGATGAGAGAAGGATGATTGTAGAAGGGAGGAGAGTATGAAAAAGTCTTTAAAAATCTGGGTGTTATTGACCTATCTTTTGATGGTTTCCGTGAACGGGATGGCCAATGCACTGCCCATCAATGGGCAAAACACGGGCCAAGTATCCGATGCCTATCCCAATTTGTTTGCCCCTGCCGGGCTGACCTTTTCCATATGGGGAGTCATCTACCTGTTGTTGGCGCTGTATACCATTTATCAACTGGGATGGATCTCACCGGAAAGCAGTAAAGCCCGAGGTCCATTGTTACAAAAGGTGGGGTGGCTATTTTCACTAACCTCAATTGCCAATGGTGCATGGATTTTCGCGTGGCACTACCATGTGCAATGGTTGTCTTTATTGCTGATTGTCACTATATTGGTACTGCTGATTCAAATCAATTTGACACTTCAAAAGGAAAGCTTTACTCTACGAGAGCTGTGGATGATTCGCATTCCCTTTGGTGTATATTTTGGCTGGATTACGGTGGCCACCATCGCTAATGTGACCACATTACTGGTGAGTTTGGGATGGAACGGATTTGGATTTTCTGAAGTGGCTTGGACAGGGATTATTTTAATCGTGGGGGCCGTCATTGGGCTTTTGACCCTTCGAAAAAATCGAAATGTGGCATATGGCATTGTACTGATTTGGGCCTATGGTGGCATCCTCTTGAAGCATGCTTCTTCCGACGGATTCGGCGCCGCATATCCCATTGTTATGGTGACGGTGGGTCTTTGTATTTTCGCATTTATTGCCGGGGTACTGTGTCATTTTTACTGCCGGAAAAGTACGGTGAAACCAACGCCTTGATCGCAGAGGAGGGACTGGTTTGCAAATCCTTTTCTAATCGGTACGCATAGTCGTGGTATAATGCCACGGCTTTTGTTATTTCTCCCACTCTAATTTTGTAGTCAATCAGTTTTTCCCAGGTGGCTTCATGGGTGGGGTCTCGGTTTAAGATGGCTTCCAATGCTTGAGAAGCCTGGGCGGGTTGTCCCGATTCCCGATAATGCTGATGAATTCTATCTTGGATATGAATAAAATCCTTTTCCAGCTTCACCCGGATCTCTTCTACCCAATCATAGGTTTTGCTTTCCAAAAAATATCCTTGGTACAGAGGGGTGACTTTCTCCCATTCTTTGTATCCGGTCTGGTCCATGGTGTGATGGATGTGTCGAAAATCATACAAATCGCAGGAAACCGAAGAGACATCCAAGTAGTACTCATTCAGTTCCCGCTTTAAAAGATCGCAATGGGTGTATTGGGAAAGGGCTCCTCTTAAATAGGTGCAGGTGACCCGAAAGAGATTGGATGCTTTTTTGAATTCCATATCGGGCCATAAAAGTTCAATGAGTGTGTCTCGAGAACGACCTCTCCCCTGAAAGTAAATGAGTAAAGCAAACAGCTCCTCCGCCTTCGTGGTTTTCCATCGTATGGTTTCCTTGTGAGTTCGCACATCGAACCCTCCGAAGCAAGTGATGGTTAATGGAAGTGGCTGTGAATGAGGCACTCTGGGGCGATACCGTTTGGCCACCACATCCATTTGCTCTGTGAAATCTTTTTTATTTAATGGTTTCAGCAAATAGCCGATGGCATAGGTGCGAAAAGCTTCCAATGCGTATTGGTGGTAGGCCGTGATGTAGATAATTTCCAGGAATGGGTCCGCTTCTCGCATTTGTTCCGCCAATTGGAGCCCGTCCATCTCCGGCATTTCAATATCTAAAAAAACCAAGTCCACCTGGTGAGTAGACACGTATTCCAGGGCCTGGAGACAATCAGAAAAGGTGGCCACCATTTTGACGCGCTGATCTTCCTCTACCAGTCTGGATATCCTGTGTAGTGATGTTTTTTCATCATCTACCGCAATCGCCGTAAACATGGTCTATATCTCCTCTTCTTCCACATCGTCTTCAAAACAGGGAATGCGAAAAGTGACTTGCGTTCCTTTCCCCGGATTACTTTTTATTTCTAAACCCTCATTATAGGCACGAATCAGTCGTTGGTGGATGTTGTAGAGTCCGATTCCCCCGCTTTCCTTGGGAAGGGTGGTAAGTTCCGTGATTCGTTCCGGATTCATGCCGGCTCCATCATCGGAAACGGTGAATCGAAAATGTCCGTTTTCCGGTTGAATGGACAGGATAACGGTTCCCCCTGCTTGTTTACTTCTCAGTCCATGCTTTACCGCATTCTCCACCAGCGGTTGTAACGTTAAGGGAGGTAATCGTAGAGCCGGTAATTCTTCCGGAATTTGATATTCGATTCGGATATTGTCAAACCGGGCCAGTTCGATGGCTATGTATGCTTCTACCAACTCCAACTCTCTTTTTAGGGACACAATGCTTTTCAGGTTATCGTAGTCCAATATTTCCCGCAGGTATTTTGAAAGGGAAAGAATCAAATCCCCGGCTTTCTTCGGATCCGTATCGCAGTGTTCTGCAATGGTGTTCAGCGCATTATATAGGAAATGGGGTTTCATTTGCGCACTCATATAGGCCGTTTCTGTATTGGTGACTCGATCCAGTGTTTCTTGTAAATCTTCGGAGAGCCTTTCCACACGTTGGTAGGCCAGGGAGTATCTTCTGGCCAATAGAATGACCTGTAAAAAGATAAATAGAATCATCCACCGAGACAGCATATAGGTGTCGGGAAGGACTTGAAGGTAGAGGAGAGCATCCATCACACCTCCTGCGGCGAGAATGATGATTCCCACCAGGAAAAATCCGGCATCTTCCTGGTTGGTTTTCATTCCTTTCCACCCTAGGTATCCACCATATCCGCAAACCACAATGATTAAGAGAAGATAATAGGTGAATGCGTAGGAATACACGTATGAAGACGTGAATAGGACCATCAGGCCATAGGATCCGTTGATTCCCATAATCCCCCAATACCACTTTTTGGGAGAAAGATGTGGAAATAGATAATGGGAATAAAGCATCACACCAAATATGATGAAAACTACGGTCAAGGTAACAATTCGCGAGCCCAAAAGATGGGGAAGGTCCGGAAAAATATCCATGATAATGGTTTCGTTGGAAAACAAATTTCTCACTCCGACTGCCATACATAGAACCACAAATCCCACCAACTCTTTGTTAAAGGGTCGATACAGGGAGAGAATGAAATAAGTCATTCCCGCAAAAAGACATATGGTGGAGAGCACTAAGTCAATGATTTGGCCGTTGTTTTCTGCTTTGCTGATTTGGGAGGTGGGGCCTATTATAATGCTTTGTCCAATGCCGGCATTGACGTGTCGTTGGTTGGCCACGAAAAGCAGGATTTCTGTTCGGGTAACTCCCATTGGGACAATCACGGATTGGGGATTCAGATAACTGGGTTCTTTCCCTTCGAAAAATCCGTTATAGTCCACCAGCTTCCCGTTGACATACAAGGCATATTCCGTGTAGATTTCCGGTAATTTCAAGCTATAAGCTTCCATTAGTGGTTTGGTTTGTATGGACAATCCATAGGCCGCCTGCCCTATGGCGGGGAATTCCCCCCCATACTTGGTCCAATATAAGGGAACCGGATAGGATCCATCCTTCTCCGTTCGAAGGATATCTTCGGGAGAATCGCCAGCGTTCCAATAAAAATCCCACTCTCCGTTCAGGGATAGCATAGAGGTTTCTTGCCAATCTACCCGCGTGAGATCCAAGTGGCCATCTATTGCGGAGGGGCCATCCGAAGAGGACTGTTGCTGGCATCCTATGGCTATGAAAACAAATAGAAATAAGAGGAAAATGATTCCCGGTTTCTTTTTCATAAGCATCTCCTAATTGATAAAAAAGGACGAAAATATTATATCACAAGGGAGAAATTATTAGAATTTTTAATATTTTTTTAATTCTTGTTTATTATGATGATTTACAGGGAGGAGAGGTGCATCTATGTATCGTTTTTTTATCGCAGATGTGGATGCGGAAAATGCATCCGTGTTGCGAGCCTTATTAGAGGAGCTGAACCAAGAGGCTCCCATCATCTGGCAAGGGAAACGATCCTTTCACCAGTTCATCCAAAGCCGGGAGGAGGGGGTCCTGTTTATCCGCATTGATAGTCCTCATTTGGAGGGTGGTAAATTAACCAAAGAGGTAGCGGATCGAGGGGGCCCCCATAAAGTGGTTTGGATGGCTAGGGGAGAGGGTTTTGTCATGGAAGCATTTACGCAAAGTGTGGACGAATATCTGGTGCTCCCGCCTACCAAAATAGATTTGTGCCGGGTGCTGGACAACCTCTATTACAAAAGGACCAGATATGGTTAGGAGAATATCACGGAGAAATGAATTTGTGAGATAAGAATAACCCAGTTTGTAATGAAGCGTTAGGAACGGAGGAATGAGACCATGAATCAGTTGAAGAAAACCGTGATACCATACATATTAACCATATGTATGTTATGGACTATGATCCCTTTTGTGGCAGGAGAGGCTAGCGGTGGTATGAGCTATGCAGTTCGCGTCAATGGAATATTAGTCAATGATATAGTAGATAATATCAGATACTGGAACAATGATAATACTCTTGGCACATCAGATAGCTATAACTTTTCTTATAACAAAGTTTCGAAAACTCTTACTCTAAAAGATGCATATTTAACTACGACTTATGCTATCGGTGGGGTGGATGCAGTGATAGGCGCATTGGGAGATGGAAATCTTGAGGTTGTATTAATAGGGGATAATTCAATTTCTAATGCTGCAGTTGACACCGTGGGAATCCTTATTCAAGATGGAACAATGTCAATCAGTGGCACGGAGTTGTCAATAAATGCCGGGTCCAAAGGGATATATGGAAATGGTGATATTACGGTCGATGATTGTAATCTAGATGTCTCTGGTGGCTCAATTGGAATTGAACTGGGTTCAATAGATATTGTCGAAGGAACCACGACAGTAGTGTCCAATTCTGTTGGTGTTTCCACGGGAGCAATTGACATAATCGGAGGAGAGATCGAAGCGTCAGGGGGGAATGCAGCCTTTGCTTTTCCCAGTTCCAGTGCCGTTTCTTCAGCTGTCAAAATTGTAGAGCCGGACGGCGGTGTTTTTGACGAATTCACCATGGGAAGTACATACTATACTGTCAGTTATGGAGGAGTTGTGGCGACACACGCATCCCTGGCGGCCAAGGAGTTTCCTGTGGTGCAACTAGGTTCGGCCACCTTTTCTTCCGGCTATGAAACATATCAGTTTAACGGGCTTACCGTTGAATCGGATTATTTAATTAACACGGCGATTATAAGTGCTAATGTGGAAGCAACCACCGGCGAAACCATTGATCTGAGTACGGCAACTTCGCCGGCAGGGACATCCTATATAGAAGACATTGACGGGAGAACAAAGACATTGCTGTTTTCAAACCCAGTCAGTGCAGTAGAGCTTCAGGCATTTCTTCGTGATATAACTTTTGGAGCCCCAGCTTCCGGAAGTCAAAGGGTGACATTTACGGCGGATGCCAATACCACGGTAGGAGTATCTTCCACCAATCAATTAACCGCCTATGAGCATGAAGATGGGACTACCCACTATTATGCCTATGTAGATGTAGCAAAAACGTGGGATCAAGCCTATAATGCAGCAAAAGAAATGTACTTTATGGGCATGAGAGGGTACCTTGTCACGATAACTTCACCGGATGAAAATCAAGTGTTAAAAAACATATCGGTAAACCCGGCATGGTCAGGGGGTGCCCGAATTCTCTATACGAGTAACGCGGCCATATTAGATCCCAATACAGTTAATATGGGAAATCTTTCACATGCAGATGCATCGGCAACAAATTATTATTGGACTTGCGGACCGGAAGCAGGATTAATTTACTACAATAGTGCTCTGAGTACGGGAGCCCTACAGACTAACGCTTTTTACACGACTTTCGGGGCCTATGGCTCCGGAGTGACAGGGCCTGCCGCATACCCCTGGTATGAGGGAGAACCAAATCAAGGAGGGGGTACGGAATCCATCATGCAGGTGAATTTTACCAATCAATCCTGGAATGATTTAGTCACCACCCAAGCTGATACTAAATATTTCGTAGAATTCAGCGGGTACGATGTGGCTACCGCTGTAACATCTCAAGCGGGGCTGACGGTTCGAACAGATCCGGGTAATCCCAATTCCAATCTGCAAGATACGGATTATGAGGATATTGTGATTACTAGCTCGGGA
>CALFUG010000324.1 GCA_937928455.1 uncultured Clostridia bacterium | reverse complement strand
ATAAAACTTGAAATTTCAAGGATAAACCTTGTCAAATATCGTATACAATGATATAATCCAGCTGAAAGCAAAGAGCAAATTAATTCTATGCAACCCTTCTGACAACCGGAAGAGAGGAAGCCACCCCATGGACTTTATCAACTTGGCGGAAGACAGAGAAGAAATCCCACGAAAAGAGCCGGTAAAAATAGTATTACAAGGAAACGAGGCCTGTGCAAAGGGAGCCATTCATGCAGGGTGTCGTTTTTTTGCGGGATATCCCATTACACCTTCCACGGAAATCATTGAGCTATTGTCCAAGGAAATGCAGCAGGTGGGAGGCGCCTTCATACAAATGGAAGATGAGATTGCCTCGGCCTGTGCCATCATCGGCGCCAGGTGGGGGGGCAAGAAAGCCATGACCGCCACTTCGGGTCCCGGGTTTACTTTGATGCAGGAAGCCATCGGCTACGGTGTAGTTACGGAAACCCCGGTGGTTATCATCAACATTCAAAGGGGGGGTCCTTCCACCGGACAACCCACCATGTCTTCCCAGCACGATATTTACCAGGCTCGCTACGGTAGTCACGGGGATTACCAAATCATTGTGTTGGCCCCATCCTCTGTGCAAGAGATGTATGACTTCACGCGAAAAGCCTTTCGGCTATCGGAGAAATATCGGACTCCGGTGATTCTTCTGGGAGACGAAGTGGTGGGACATATGAGAGAAAAGATCGTCATCGAAGATACCCCGGAAGACGAAAACGTGATAAAACCCTTGTCTGCCGGTTCGCCCACTGCCGATTTCTTTCAAGGGGAATGCTCCCTGGTGGAGGGCCAGCTTCATGATGAGGAAGGCCGAAGAATCGGGCACCTGCCCCAAAAGAGCGGAGAGTTTCTTCAAAAGCTGGATCAGAAAATTTCGGGAAACATCGACGAGATTACCGATATCAACACCTACTTTATGGAGGATGCGGAAATTGCCATAGTGGCCTATGGTTCTGTGGCGCGCCCGGCTTTGAATGCGGTAAAATTGGCCCGTGGAATTAAGGATGACAGAATCTCCACCAAGTTTAAAATTGTCAAAGATGTTATCACCAAAGGGGTTCCTCAAACATTACAAACGGATTATAGCCATCTAAAGGTGGGCTTGATAAAAATCAATACCGTGTGGCCCTTCCCGGAGGAAGCTTTGAAAAAACTCACTCAAAAAGTAGACTTAATCCTAGTACCGGAAATGAATGTGGGCAAATATTGCCGAGAAATTCAACGAGTGGTTCGAAAGGTAAAAGTAGTACCCATGCCGAAAAGCGGGGGAGAGCTTCCCACCCCCAGAGAAATCCTAGATCGTATCATTTCGGAGGTGGGCGTAAAACCGGAGGTGACGGAAGATGAATCGTTTATATAAATCATACATTCGCACCGACGCATTGCCCTCTTTGTTTTGCCCCGGATGCGGGAACGGTATTATCCAGATGGCGGCCATTCGGGCCATCGATGGATTGGGCATTCGAGAAAACCTGGCTTGTGTTTCCGGCATTGGCTGTTCTTCCTGGATTCCATGTTATCTCAATCTAGATGTAATGCACACCATTCATGGTCGTGCCCTGGCATTTGCTACGGGCCTGAAGATGGCCCAGCCGGACAAAAAAGTCATGGTTTTTACCGGAGACGGAGACTGCTTGGCCATCGGAGGAAATCACTTTCTTCATGCTTGTGCCAGAAATATTGATTTGACCGTAATCATGGTAAACAACTACATTTACGGAATGACCGGAGGACAGAAATCCCCGGCTACCCCCATGGATGCTGTCACGAAGACATCTCCTTATGGGGCCATGGACTATCCCATTGATGGTTGCCAGTTGGCCCTTACCATGGGGGCCACCTATGTAGCCCGGTGGTCTACGGCCCACCCGGTTCAGCTGGAAAAATCCATTCGGGAAGGGGTAGAGCACAAGGGCTTTAGCTATATAGAAGTGCTGAGCCAATGTCCTGTCCAGGGGGGGAAGAATCTGTATGGAGAAAAAGAGCCCGCTGCCATTTTGAAAAAGTATCGGGAAATGGCCAAGGAAGGCCAAGTCCAGCTGGGCGTGTTTACAAAGGATAGCCCTCGGACAGAGTACTTGGAACGGGTGAACCAACGATTGGCCGCCCAGGGATGGGAGGAGTAATCATGGCAAACATCACCATCGACAAGAGCTGCTGCAAGGGTTGCGATATTTGTTATGCGGTATGCCCTAAA
>CALFUG010000323.1 GCA_937928455.1 uncultured Clostridia bacterium | reverse complement strand
CTTGTAGAGGCTTATTTTTTTGCTGGACCAGGAACCCGGGGATTTGTGATATCGATGATGATAACCGGATAGTGGCGGCAGCGATGGTTCATTGTGATCATTTGATAGTTTTAAGCCCTGTTCGATTTGGCAGCTATTCTCCATTGATTAAAACTACATTAGATCATTTTATCCAAAATACATCTCCATATTTTACGCAGCTCCACGGAGAAACCCATCATAGAAAACGGTATCAACGATACCCGGATTTAACAGTAATCGGTTGGCTTCCTGAAGAGAATCAAAGGGAGGAAGACATCTTCCGACAGCTTGTTAGGAGAAACGGAATCAATTTTCATTCTCAACGAACGCAATGCCTTATATGCCATGAAGATGGATCGAGGAATGAATGGGATAGCTGTATTCGCAAATTGGGTCCGGAATATAGGGACTACGAGTTAAGCGATAAAAAGTCTGATGAAATGACACACCTGGTTACATCTGGTACAGACACCAATATAAAGAAGGCGGCCCTTGTGGTGGGCAGTCCCCGAGGGGAAAAAAGTACTTCCTATCGATTGGGAGAATACTATATGAACCGGCTGAGTGAAAGAAATGTTGAAACTGAAGTGTTCCATATTCATCGAATTTCAAGAAAGACCCCGGAGTGGAGTAAAATGTTGGAAATCTTATGTGAAAAAGATTTGGTTCTCTGGTCTTTTCCGTTGTATATTGATACATTTCCGGCGAAAATGATTTCTTTTATGGAGGAATGGTCCGAGGCACTTAAGATGACGGAGAGAAAACCACAGTTGGCAGTAATGGTGAATAGTGGCTTTCCGGAAAAAATCCACTCCATCAATGTTTTGGAATCATGTTCCCTGTTCGCAGAGAAAATGGCGTTGCCTTTCTTTGGCGGTCTGATCCTACCGGGGGGTAGAGGAATTGGCAAAAAACCAATTCAAAAGGAGGACTCCAATACAAAAGTGATTTGTAAGGGGCTGGACATGGCGGCAGAAGAAACATTGAAAGGGGAAGGTTTTTCCTTGCAAACCCAAAACGTACTGAGTAAACCTGCGATGCCTTCTTTCCTATACCGTTTTGGTGGTAATTTGATGTGGAAAAATTTGGCGAAAAAACAAGGCCAGGAAAACGCAATGAATAGAATGCCCTATCAATTAGAGGATATGGGAAAACATTATGATTCATAGGAAATTGTAGGGAAAAGCCTTTACTTCTTCAACCGGATGGGGTAGTATGAGGTAGAGAGAGTTTCTGACAAATGCCCAGAACAAAGTAGCAATCGTATCCTTAATAGGAAGGAAGGCTTTGTTGTGGTAGCGCAATATGATGGGAAAATAGAAAAACAACTCCTGGGAGAAAGGATGATTCCTTTTGAAGGGGGTTTTTTTATCCAAGTTTTCACAAATGTAGCGTAAACAACATCAGCCGGCCATCCGGAAAAAGGAGGAGTGGTGGGCATGAAAGTTATGATTATGGATGGATCCGACCCTAGGGATCCTATGGCAAACAGTGTGGGCAAGAAGTTGATGGATACTCTTCGTCAGAGGGGAGACGATGTGATGTACTTTAAGTTAAGTGATTTAAAAGCTCCCAATGAAGGAGAACGATTGGGTGACATATTTTCTTTGGTTAAAGCACCCAGAGCATTTGAAATGAATCGATGTAGAAGAATGTTGGCTGAAGAGCTGGAATGCTGCGATCGTCTGATATTGATGACACCGCTAGAATATGAAGGATATTCTTGTGCTCTTCGAATTAGTCAAGATCAACGACTTCAGTGTTTGACACAGTATTTTGATAGAATCAATCAGAAGTCTTTGGGAGATAGAAATGGACAGAAAGAAATGAATCTAACCGTTTTAGGATGGGTAGATGCACCGGAACCCAAAAGAGAGGCTTGCCATAGATTGACTATTTCTAGAAATATGTTGCGACTAAAGGCTTCGGAAAACAATTGTAGTGTATTTTACAGCAATCAAAGTGCTGAAAAAATAGAAAGAAAGGTAAAAGCGGTTTTGCAAGAAACGGAAGTGCCTCTATTCCACTAGTGAAGATATAGCTGCATATTCGTTGGTCATTAATTAGTATGATGAGGCATTTGGTTGGACTATCAAATGCCTTTTTATTTGTGAAGACCTATATTTAATGGTTAAAGGGATGGTATAATTGTATGTAGCTTTGATTAGAGCTATCTGATATGGAGAGCAATGGAATAATGGGATGGGTTCGTGGGGAATTGGAGAAACCGTGAGAAAAGAGAATTCAGAAAGGCCCTTAAAAATACTTCTTGCCACAGAATGGTACTATCCATTAATTAATGGGGTGGTAATCTCGGTAAGAAATCTAAGTCGTGCTTTGCAGGAAAGAGGTCATGATGTAAGAATTATGACTCTCTCTCCTCGTTTTTTCCCATTGAAGAAGGATAACATTTATTATATTGGGTCCATTAAGGCGGAACGTCTATATCCAGGAGGACGGGCCTCTTTTCCCGCATATTTTCCCCATTATGAAGAACTGACAGTATGGGCACCTGATGTGGTCCACACCCATGCCGAATTCACTACATTTTTTTTGGCGAGACGACTCGCCGCTACTCACAACATTCCGCGAATACACACTTACCACACCATGTATGAAGATTACACCCACTACTTTACGTCACGCCATGAAATGGGTAAGAGGACCATAGAGTTCCTTTCGAGGAGGCTGTTGCATGATGTGGATAGGCTAATTGCCCCCACAGAAAAAGTGGAAAAACTTCTGCTGGGATATGGAATTAATACACCAATTGAAGTGGTACCAACCGGCATTGATTTGCAACGATTCGCTCAAAGTCCCGGTGAGGCTCAGGTTAGAGAAATTCGAAAGAAATGGGGAATCACTGAGGACAACAAGGTGCTCTTATATGTTGGGCGGATGGCCAAAGAGAAAAACCTGGAAGAACTGATTGACTACTTTTCGAAGGTAAAGGAAGAGAATTGGCGGTTATTGCTGGTGGGAGACGGCCCTTATCGCAAGGAACTCATAGAACTGGTAGAGAGGAAGCGACTGAAACAGTGGGTTCAATTTACGGGTATGATTCCACCGGAAGATGTTGCCCCTTATTACCATGTGGGACATGTATTCGTGAATAATTCCATAAGTGAAACACAAGGTCTTACATATATTGAAGCATTGGCCTCGGGATTGCCTTGCGTATGTAGAATAGACCCACTTTTATCAGAGTGGGTGATAGACGGGATAACCGGATATGGCTATGATGATTTGGAAGGATTTTCTCAAGGACTACGTTTTGTTTTCCAGTCCGAGGAGTTCCGGAAAACACTTTCTTCCCATGCGAAGAGTATTTCGGACAGGTATTCGATAGAGTCTTTTGGTGAAAAAATGGAGCGAATTTATAGAGATGTTATCACAGAGCATCCATTGAATCAGAAGAGTGCGGCCCGATTTCCAGGGCCCTTGTATGGAAAGCTACCGTCTCTGTCCGGATTTAATAGATCCAGAAGTGAAGATACAATCAACGATAATGGTGAAACGAAGTAAGGATACATTGCCAACATATTATCTAGTTCACTTCGTTTTTTTTAACTTTGGTTAAGGGTCCCCGCTTTCCAGTAGGTGTATACTTTGGGATGCATGTTGCGCCAAGAAACCAGACAGGGTGGAATAAACCAATGGCAAACCGAGCTCAAAATCTCCGAACCCTTTCGCTTTTTGGGCCGTCTCTTCTGCCAGCTTCATGATGGATGGGGAAAGTTCAATATAGTTGGTATATAGTTGATGGAGAGGTTGGGTGTTCCCTTTTT
>CALFUG010000322.1 GCA_937928455.1 uncultured Clostridia bacterium | reverse complement strand
CTCTCCCAGCCCTTGGTTGATTAAAGAAATCAACTCCACTTTTTCCAATCTCACTGGCATGGCCCCGCTGGCCGCTTTGGCCGCTTCAAACAGGTCCTCCGTTAATTGACGCAACCGATTGGTTTTATTGTCCAAAACATCCAAGTACTCCATCGCTCTGGGACTATCCAATCCTTCTTGCTTTAGCAAGTCGATATATGTCACCATAGAAGTCAAGGGGGTTTTCAAATCATGTGACACATTGGATATCAACTCCGCCTTCATTCGCTGATTTTTCAATTCGTTCTGTACAGTAATATTCACTGCTTCAGAAATCTGATTGATGTTGCGGGCAATGTCATCCAACTCGGAATGGTCTCCTTCCGGTACCGGAATCTGATAGGACAGGTTTCCGTTTCGTACTTCCTCTACCCCCTGCTTGATGGCATCGTACTTTCGTACATATTTTGGGGCGAACACCAAGACTACCACCAACACCACCGGTGCCAGGAATACGGTGGCAGATAACAAAATCAATAAGATGGAAGCAATGACTACCTTCTGCATGGTGCTGCCACTTCGGAAAAAGATCCGATGAAGAAACAAAACGAAAATAGCGGTAAGAGACTGCCGGAGAAACGTACCCGCCTTCAGTTTTTTTACCATAGAGAGAAGAAACCACAAGCCCAAGTAGACGCCCGCCAGTCCGGCCACAGCGGCGATGGAACCCGTAAGGCTACCGGCCATCCCCATACCCGCAAAGGGAATCATGGGATGAAAACTCCCCCCGTTATATATCATGTTCTCGATGAACTCATAAGTAAATCTCACATAAATAATGCCAAACAGGACGAAAATCCCACCTACCATCAACAGCTGTATTTCCGTATACCAACGATCGATTCCCCGGAGAATAATTTTCCCCTGGGCATCCCGGTCTCCCACCCGAACACAAAGGTAGATAAAAGAACCCAGAGCCATCAAAGCCCCTCCTACCATTAGGATGCCGGCTCCCAACAGACCCCAACTGCCGAGATTTTTATAGGCTCCCCCATTTCCATCCCACATGTTGTATAAAAAATAGTCCAAAGCATCTCCGGAATAGGAGCCGCCATAGTGATAGGTCCCCATCTGCAAGGCAATCAATCCCGCTACGAAGGCGAGAAATCCCAAGCCGCACAAGATAAACATCAAAGGGTATAGTCCCCCTTTGTTTCCACTACTACCGTTTTGATTAGAGTTTTTCGATTTTGTATCCAATTCCCCACACCACCTTTAAATATCTTGGATTCTTGGGATCAATTTCAATCTTTTCTCGTATGCGACGAATGTGAACAGCAACCGTATTTTCCGGGTTAAAGGCCGGCTCTTTCCAAACGGCTTCGTAGATTTGCTCCATGGAAAACACCTTGCCGGCATTTTCCGTAAGAAACTTTAGAATGCCATACTCGATGGGAGTCACCACTACCTGTTCTCCATCCAAGGTCACTTGCTTGGACTCATCATCGATGATGAGCCCTCCGGTTTTACAGATCCCCGTTTTCTTTTCCAGGCTTCCCAGATTCACATACCGCCTCAGCTGGCTTTTCACTCGGGCGATCAGTTCCAAAGGATTAAAGGGCTTGGTGATATAATCGTCGGCGCCTAAATTCAGCCCCGTGATTTTATCGTAATCCTCGCTTTTCGCCGAAAGCATGATGATGGGAATGTTTTTTTCTTCCCGAATCTTCATGGTGGCCCGCTGCCCATCCAGGTTTGGCATCATGATATCCATCAATACCAAATGTACCTCTTCTTGATCCAGAATATGGAGAGCTTCTATCCCGTCATAGGCTTTCAACACTTCGTATCCTTCGTTGTTTAGGTACACCTCAATGGCATTCACAATCTCCCGGTCATCATCACATACTAAGATCTTCATCGTTCCCCTCCTGTAA
>CALFUG010000321.1 GCA_937928455.1 uncultured Clostridia bacterium | reverse complement strand
CGGGCAAAGAAATATGGTTTGATGGAGTTTTTAGAGGAAGAGAAGAAAAAAGGAAGGATTCGTTACATTGGGTTTTCCTTTCATGATGAGGTGGAGTTTTTTGAGGAAGTGCTGAAGGAGCACCCTTGGGATTTTTGCCAAATTCAATTAAACTACATGGACCGGGCTTTCCAGGCAGGAGTGAAAGGGCTGAAGATGGCAGCAGAGATGGGTATACCCGTCATCATCATGGAGCCTCTGAAAGGTGGCAAATTGACAGACCGTCTTCCGGACTCGGTGAAAGCGCTATGGGAGCAGGCTGAAGTGAAGCGGACACCGGCGGAATGGGCATTAAGGTGGGTGGCCAATTTCCCGGAAGTGCTGACCATTTTGTCCGGAGTACATAATATGGAACAATTGGAAGAAAATATGCGGATTTTGTCGGAGGCAGAGCCCAACACCCTAACGGAGAAAGAGCAGGAAATTATTTCGAAGGTTTCGTACCAATATAATCATCTCATTGAATATGCATGTACCGGATGCAAATATTGTTTGCCTTGTCCGGTGAAGTTGGACATTCCCGCTATTATTGATTTGTATAATCAACACCATCTTTACGAGGGGAATGAAAAAGTGCAAAGAGATTATGATATGTGGTTTGGTCAAGATCGACGTGCTTCTGCTTGCATTGCTTGTGGGCAATGCGAAGAGAAGTGCCCCCAGTCCTTGCCCATCATTGAGATCATGAAAAAAGCTTCCGTCTTATTTGACGGAAGCCAGGAGTGATCTCTACTCTTATTTCTTGGCTTTGCCGGTAAGATGTTCGATATCGATGGCCACCACTAGATATTGACCTCGACATTCTTCCATATACTTTTTTCCGTCTTCGATATAATCCGGGGAATACTTTTCCAGAATTAGCAAGGAAGGTGCCATGATATCTTCTACGGTTTCCAGAATCCGGGCTGTGCCAAAGGCGATGGCGCTGGCAAACTTGGTGCTGAAATCCGCCGGCAAGATGTCATCCTTCGCTACCACGCAGAAGGAAACCTTGGGATTATTTCGTAGTGCAGACAGCTTGTGCCCTTCCACATTTGAGCAGTGAAAATAGATGGTGCCATCTTCGTAAACATAGCTAACGGGAACAGCATAAGGATAGCCGTCATCTCCCGCCACAGCCAAAACACCGTGGCTCTGGGAAGTCAGAATGCTAAGAGCCTCTTCTGGGGAAACCGCCTTGTCTTTTCTTCTCATTTCTCTGAACATTTAAACACCTCCATTGATGTGGTGAAAAAAGTTATCTTATACCATTATTATTCTTGATAGAACTCAATAAAGTCAAGAAAATCTTCCATATCGTCTTGAATAAATTCATAGAGAACGGGATCTTTAAATTCAAATCGCCCTAAGGGAACCAAGGAACTACCCAAGGAACTATAGGCCAAGTCCTCTTCCATACGAGTCATATGCTCTCGTACGTAAGAGCTGACCAGTAGCTGCCCATAGTCGGTAACGAAGTAGCAGCCAAAAACGTCGTCGTGCAGTTTAAAAAGCTGATTTTTCACATGGTTATTGGTGGGATTATATACCATAAATAGTTTTCCTTTATCGTAGGGTGTCATAAAGGCTTGATTGCTGATTTTCGGCATTTCTCCCAAAATCGCACTTTCTGATCCAAGAATTTGGTAACAGGTCACGTATTCTGTTCTGCTGAGCAACATGGCAGCTTCATAGGGGGTAACGGAAAATAGATTTTTCCGTTGGAAGGACTCCACTCCGCCTTCTTTATAATCCAACTCTGTGAGGGCGATATAGTATTGGTCGTCCACATCCAGCAGTGATTCACACAGAAAAGAGTCTTGTACCTTTTCGATGGCATTCCGGGTGAGGGTGCAAGGAGGCAATTCAGGAAACAAGTTCCACTCCATATCTTTGCCATGGGTTAAGTAGGGTAGAGGTGCGGGATCTTTGGCAAAAACACGCATCAGAAAATAGTGGAGGGTTTCATAGGAAGTGGTGAGAGGAACGCATCTTTTTCCTAGAAGCGCTTGTTCTTCCGCCAGGGACAGTTTCACAGGAGCATCCAACAAAAATTGAAACTGATCCTGATTTTTGGGAGGGGATTTCTGGAGAAGTCCATGACGCGTCACATATTCCTGCAGTAGAAAAATCGCTTCTTGTTCATTGATTTGGATATTTTCGCCACCCAAACCTCCCGTTAAATAGGTTTCCATGGGAGCCAATTGGCTGTTGTCGTTTCCATGATAAGAGTGATACGTTTCCAGCCCGTACTCTTCCGCGTCATAGTAGAAGAATTGGTGAAAATGTTCTTCTTTCTGGGATTGAAACCAATGTATATATAATACTTCAACACCCATAAGCCGGGTGTTGGTAACATAGGCAGAAAGAAATTGATAAGGATCGGGATTCAGAGGGTCTCGACCTCCGCGGAGGATGCGAAACCGGTTCAATGTGTTGGTTTTCATACTCCGATTATATCCGATTCCTTGACTGTTGACAACGAAGGAAAAAGAAGCCATAATGTTAGTTGGAATTGAATAAGCCTTATCAAGAGTGGCTGAGGGAATAGGCCCCATGAAGCCCAGCAACCTGGATGTTTTCCAAGGTGCTAAATCCTACAGAGCGTGGTGCTCTGAAAGATGAGGAAGAGAACATAAAACTCCGCCTTTTCTTTCGAAAAGGCTTTTTCTTTTTCATAGAACAGAAGCAGATTGAAGAAAAAATCCAAGTATGAGAAAGGAGTGTGTATAATGCCAGCGCGTTATACCAGAGAAAAGAAATGAAAAGATTATTTACATCGGAATCGGTAACAGAAGGGCATCCCGATAAAATGTGCGACCAAATCTCGGATGCCATATTGGATGCCATTTTTACGGAAGATCCTTATGGCCGTGTGGCAGCAGAAACCACCACCACTACCGGGTATGCCATGGTAATGGGAGAAATCAGTACCAGCTGTTATGTAGACATTCCCAAAATTGTGCGAGAAGTTATCTGCGATATCGGATACAATCGAAGCGAATATGGGTTTGATGGCAATACATGTGCGGTCCTTACTGCCATCGACGAGCAGTCCCCGGATATCGCTATGGGAGTCGACCCCGGCGGGGCGGGGGACCAGGGAATTATGTTTGGATTCGCCTGCAATGAAACTCCGGAATTAATGCCCATGCCCATTAGTCTGGCTCACAAGTTGGCATTAAAGCTGACTTGCGTTCGGAAAGAAGGCACATTGCCCTACTTGAGACCGGATGGAAAGACTCAGGTGACGGTAGAGTATGATGACCAAGGGGTGAAACGGGTGGATGCTGTTCTGGTTTCTTCGCAACATGATCCCGACGTTACCCAAGAACAAATCAAGGAAGACATCATCCGGGAAGTGATTCGTACCACCATTCCTGAAGAGTTACTGGATGAAAATACAAAGTTCTATGTGAATCCCACTGGCCGATTTGTGGTAGGAGGTCCTCACGGGGACTCCGGTCTAACGGGCAGAAAAATTATTGTGGATACATATGGCGGATATGCACGCCATGGTGGAGGGGCGTTTTCCGGAAAAGATCCCACAAAAGTGGACCGTTCTGCAACGTATGCGGCGAGACACGTTGCCAAAAATTTAGTGGCGGCAGGTTTGGCGGAGAAGGTGGAGCTTCAGTTGGCATATGCCATTGGTGTAGCGCAGCCGGTTTCCATCCTGGTAGACAGCTTCGGAACAGGGAAGCTGTCGGACGAAGATTTGGCGTTATTGGTGCAAGAAACCTTTGATTTGACGCCTGCAGGAATTATCCGGTCCCTGGAGTTAAGAAAGCCCATCTATCGTCAGGTAGCAGCCTATGGTCACTTTGGCCGAACGGATATTGATGTACCTTGGGAGAAAACAAATCGGGTTCAAGAATTAATGGAAAAAGCAGTAAAATATCCGAGTCGGTAAGGGGTTGCTCTGAATCTGTGGGATAGAAATTGAAATCAATGACAAAAAAAGAGGCGAAATTCGTCTCTTTTTGTTGAAATTCACAAATTCATAAGATATAATGACTCATTATAATATATGGAAGAGGTAGAAAATGGGCGTGAAAGTAGCAAAATTTGGTGGCAGCTCTGTAGCGGATGGCATTCAGCTGGCAAAAACCAAAGAAATAATCGAAAAGGATCCGGAAAGAAAATATATTGTGGTTTCCGCTCCGGGAAAGAGATATGACGGAGATAGCAAGATAACGGATTTGCTATATTTATGTAAAACTCACATTGAACACAACTTTCCCTTCGAGCAGGTGTTGCAAGTGGTTTGCGACCGGTTCACCGCGGTCATTGTTGGCTTGGGGTTGGATTTGGATTTGACGGAGCATTATAGCAAGATTCGGCGAAAGCTGGTGGAAGGGGCTTCGGAAGATTATATCGTTAGTCGGGGAGAATTTTTAAATGCGATTATTATGGCCAAGTTCCTTGGCGTGGATTTTGTGGACACGGCGGGACTTATTCTGTTTGACGAAAATGGAAAGTTCATGGAGGAAGAAACCAACCAGGCTTTGGCGGAGGAGCTATCCAAACATGAAAGAGCGGTATTGCCGGGATTTTACGGAACACTTCCCAACAAGAAAATCAAGATATTTTCTCGAGGAGGCTCGGACATAACGGGATCTTTGGTGGCCAGAGCGGTGGGGGCGGATGTGTATGAAAATTGGACTGATGTTTCCGGTTTGTTGGTGGCAGATCCGCGCATTGTGAAATCAGAGCCCATTGAAAGACTCAGTTATAAGGAGCTGCGAGAGCTTTCTTATATGGGAGCGGCCGTTCTTCATGAAGATGCTATTTATCCGGCGCGCATCGCCAACATACCTATCAATATTAGAAACACCAATCAACCGGAAGACCCGGGTACTATGATTACTTCGGAAGAAGAAGCTCATCCTTCCCGTATCATAACCGGTATCGCCGGAAGTAAGGATTTTACCGTTATTGCAATATATAAAAATATGATGGCAGCGGAAAAAGGGTTTATTCGGCGAGTCCTGTCCATTATTGAAGACTACGATATTTTAACGGAGCATTGTCCCACCGGAATTGACAACCTGTCGGTGGTTATTAATACCAAGGCAGCCGAAGGAAAAATCGACGATATCGTAGCAGAAATTAAGAGAAAGTTGGAACCGGATACGGTGGATGTTTTTCATGACATTGCACTAATCGCTACTGTGGGTTGCGGAATGTCTCAACGGCCCGGGGTGTCGGCCAAATTGTTTACAGCTTTGGCGGATGCGGGAGTCAACATTCGGATGATTGATCAGGGTTCTAGCGAGATGAATATCATTGTTGGCGTCAGCAATCGGGATTTCGAAAAAGCCATTCGGGCCATTTACCAGGCCTTTATTGAGGAAGAAGCGTCTCCATTGGCCAACGAGGTTGGTGCGTGAAGGCGCCGTGGCAAACATAAGAGCCTCATAATCGGTTTGTCCCATAGAATCGTATCGCTTTATGTATGAAAGGAGTGGGTTTTTCCCGCTCCTTGGTTCTGTTTTTGGCATTTTTCGTGTATAATATAGTATTGAGTTGAAACTTAATAAGCAGAATGAGCCCATGGAATCCCTCGTGTTACTGTTGGAAACGGGGCCTTGAGGAAGAAGGAGAAGAAAAAATGGAACCCCACATACCGGGACAACTGATTGCCATTGTGTGTTTGGTTTTGTTATCAGCATACTTCAGTGCCACGGAAACAGCTTTTACATCTGTGAATCGTATCCGGCTGAAAAACATGGCCGCATCCGGGAATCGTAAAGCCAAGCTGGTAATCCGTTTGATTGAAGACTATGATAGACTGTTGTCTACTGTCTTGGTGGGAAATAATATTGTGAATATCGCCATGACAGCTATTGCTACTCTTATGTTTGTCACCCTTTATGGGGAATATGGGGCCCCCATTGCCACCCTGGTTGTTACGATCATTGTTTTGATTTTTGGTGAAATTAGTCCCAAGAGTATGGCAAAAGAGATACCCGAAAAATTTGCCATGGCATCCGCCCCTGTGATTCAGTTTTTGGTGGTGGCGTTAAGGCCCTTGACTTGGTTTTTCGGCCTATTTCGGAGCTTGGTGAACACCCTCTTTAAAGTAAAAAACGACATGAGCATTACGGAAGATGAGCTTCTGATCATGGTGGAGGAAGCGGAAACAGAGGGTGCTATCGGGAACGAACAAAGCGAGCTGATTACCAATGCCATAGAATTCTATGAGCTGGAGGCATACGATGTATTGACACCCAGAGTAGATGTGATAGCCATAGAAGAAGATACGCCAAAAGATGAAATCGGACGTCTGTTTTTGGAAACGGGATTCTCTCGCTTACCGGTGTATGAAGAAAATCTGGATCATATTGTAGGGGTTCTGAACCAAAAGGATTTCCACAACTATCTTATAAAAGGAAAGAAGAAGGTGTCGGAATACATCAAACCCGTTGTTTTTGTATCCGGCTCCATTAAAATAGCTGCGCTTCTAAAGAAGATGCAGAAGATTAAAACCCATATTGCTGTGGTGGTGGACGAATATGGGGGGACCGAGGGAATTATTACCATGGAAGACATCATTGAAGAGTTGGTGGGAGAAATCTACGATGAGCATGACGAAGTTATAGATGTGGAAATTAAACCCCTGGCGGATGGAAGTTATGTGGTGCAGGGGCATACCAACTTGGAAAAGTTTTTGGATGTTTTCAACGTGGAACTGGAGACGCCGGTTACTACGGTAAATGGTTGGGTCTGTACCCAGCTCAATGATTTGCCGGGAGTGAACGATTACTTTGAAAGCCAGATAGCCAATCAACTATTCAAGGTAACGGTAACCAAGGCAGATCAGCGAAAAGCGCTGGAAATTGTAGTTTTCGTTGAAGAGGTGCCAGATGAGGAAATGGATGAGTAAAGGAGAACTATGGGATTTTTAGAAAAAATATTTGGAGATCTGAACGCCAAAGAAGTGAAAAAGTTAGAGCAATTAGCGGATAAAATTGAAGCTTTAGAAGTGGAAACACAAGCACTTTCCGACACGCAACTTGCAGAAAAGACAGAAGCCTTCAAGCAACGACTGGAAGAAGGGGAAACTTTGGATGATTTGCTTCCAGAGGCTTTTGCGGTATGTCGGGAAGCGGCTTGGCGTGTTTTGAAGCTGAAACATTTCCGGGTTCAACTGATTGGAGGTATTGTTCTTCATCAAGGTCGAATCGCGGAAATGAAAACCGGTGAAGGAAAGACCCTTGTAGCTACCTTGGCGGCCTATTTAAATGCCTTGGAAGGAAAAGGCGTTCATGTGGTTACGGTGAATGATTATTTGGCCAAGAGAGACCGGGAATGGATGGGAAAAATATACGAATTTCT
>CALFUG010000320.1 GCA_937928455.1 uncultured Clostridia bacterium | reverse complement strand
ATATTTTTTGATAACACGAAACCGGTGCCAGCGGATGGGACGAAGGCCCCCGTTCGATCTCGCACCGACATAATCCGATAGTGGTTTTCCGCAAACTCATCGGAATAGGTTCCTAAGGTCATGGTGGAAAAAATATTACCCAATCGGGGAAAAGGCTGCAAAGGAAATACCGGGAACTGCAGCACCTCATGGCTGTCCATTAAATAATTTGTCAATTTAAATTCATAAGGATGCACCACATCCTCCGAATCATGAACGGTCACCGAAGCGAACTCCCAATTATGGTCTATTTCAAAAGCCGCAATATGCTTCAATATATTGTTGAGATTATCCGCCTTGCTGGTTGGCCCCGGCGCATGATTAATCACCACATGAAGATGAGGATATTTTTCCGCTAAGCGATAGGCGGCTTGGATGGTGGGGTCGTCGTTGGGATAAACCCCCAAAAATATATGATACATGGACCGAGGGTATTGGGCGGTGGCCACCAGATGGTCAATCACCTGTTCAATGACCGCATCCTCTTTCCATGCAGCAATCATCAGTGCAATTAATTTGGGCGGCTTTGCATCCAAATCCTTCAAAGGAATCTTGGCAGATGGTTTCCGTAAGAAAATACTCAAAAAATCCCAGACAAGGTCATCCAACCCCAAAAGGACGAAGATGGCTGCTACCACTAGGCCAATATAGTAGATGGTTTCTTGCCATCCGTATAGGTCACCATTGCTTATAAATTCCATCTCAACCCCATTTTTCCAGTTTTTTTAATGTACCCAATTATAGCACATTCTAACGGAATAAAGATGGAAAAAGCCTCACGACATGATGCCATGAGGCTCCTTCCAGCTTATCGGTGAAGTGTACACACGTATACTACTGGGTCAACCGGGTATCTACCAATTCCGCCTTTTGGAGGAATCGGAGAATCAAAGTAGCCGTCTCGGCTCTGGAGATAGAATCCAAGGGCCGAATTTGTCCATTATCTCCTTTGGCAAGACCATTGTTCACATGGAAGGTAACAGCCTCCCGGGCATATTCGCTGATGCGTCCTTCGTCCCCAAAAGTGGTGGCGGAACCCCCGGAATCTCCCAGATAATCGGCGATCTTTGCGCTACGGTATATCATGACCATGGCATCCTGTCTTGTGATGTGGGACATGGGATCAAATCGACCTTCTCCCACACCCTGGATAATCCCATATTGGCTGGCTTTGGCCAC
>CALFUG010000319.1 GCA_937928455.1 uncultured Clostridia bacterium | reverse complement strand
GTGGTGGCAAAAATTGTTCGAAACAACGGAAAAGAAACGGCCAAGATGATTTTGGAAGAAGATATCCTTTCCGAGCCGCGCACTGCCGTGGTTTTGGTGGGTACCAAACCACCACCACCCTTGCAGGGTACCGGCACCTTCATATATCCCGTTTCCAACTACACCCTCACCTCCCGATTTGGCATGAGATGGGGTAGAATGCATAATGGAATCGACTTGGCTGCGCCCACGGGAACGAAGGTCCGGGCTTCCGACGGAGGTACGGTAATTCTTGCCGGCTATAACGGGGAGTTGGGATATTGTGTGGAAATTGACCACGGTGGAAATATTACCACGGTATATGGTCATAATAGTAAAATTCACGTATCCGTGGGTGACAAGGTATATCAAGGTCAGCATATTGCGGATGTTGGAAACACAGGAAGAAGCACCGGCTCTCATCTACATTTCGAAGTGCGGGTATTGGGAGTAGAAAAGAATCCATTTAATTATCTATAGTTGGATGAGGAGGGTTTCCCATGGAAACAAAGAAAGTATTAATCATCGAAGACGAAAAACCCATATCGGATATTATAAAATTCAACCTGGAGAAGGATGGATTTCAGGTGGCCACCGCTTATGACGGAGAAAAAGGATTACAAGACCTTTTTTCCCTGAATCCGGATTTGGTACTTTTGGATGTCATGCTTCCCAAGATGGATGGATTCGAGGTATTGAAACGGGCCCGGGAGAAAAGCCAGGTTCCCATATTGATGCTGACTGCCAAGGAAGAGGAAGTGGATAAAGTGCTGGGCCTGGAGTTGGGAGCCGACGACTACATCACGAAACCTTTCGGAATGCGGGAACTGATTGCACGAATTAAGGCTAACATTCGCAGGGTGGACAGTGGAGACGGTGGCGGAGGGGGACCGGAGGATCAGCCGGTTCACCAGTACGGCAATTTGGAAATCGACATGAACCGATATGAGGTTCGAAAGGACGGTATCGCCCTGGAGTTGACATTACGGGAGTTTGAACTGTTAAAATATTTGGCGGAGCGGGAGAACAAGGTGTTTTCAAGGGAGCAGCTTTTGGAAGAGGTGTGGGGATACGAGTATTATGGAGATATCCGCACCGTAGATGTGACCGTGAGAAGACTGCGGGAAAAGCTGGAGGATGATTCTGCCAATCCCAAATACATTATGACGAAACGAGGCATTGGCTACTATTTTGGCGGTGTGTAATCATTGGTAGGAGATTCCCTCTCATGAGAGATAAGGTACGAAGCATACGTTTACGGATTGTGTTGATTTACTGTTTGTTGGTGTTTATTGCAACCACCATCATCGGTGTGTTTATCATGTCCGAAACGGAGGACTATTTGCGAGGTACTGTGCGGGAAAATATGAGGAATGCCGTGAACCAAGGTACTCTTTTAACTTCCTTGAGAGACTATGAAGACCTGAACCTTCATCGAGAAGAAA
This sequence comes from uncultured Clostridia bacterium, assembly GCA_937928455.1. Classification (GTDB taxonomy): domain Bacteria; phylum Bacillota; class Clostridia; order Peptostreptococcales; family Anaerovoracaceae; genus JAAZGD01. Next base: position 621 of record CALFUG010000319.1, on the reverse strand, counting down.
TTCAGACCATCGTGGAAGCTTGGGGAAGCACCTTGAAGGAAGAGATATTTGTGGTGGATCCCAATTTTAATATTGTAGCAGCTACCAATTATCACAGTGGGGCCAGCGCCTTGGGGTTATTGGATGAAGGGTTGATTCTCAAAGGTCTTTCGGGGGAAGAAGGAGAAAGTGAAACGGCTCTCACTACTTCTGCCGGTACCCTTCCCGTTATGAATATGGTTTTCCCAGTGGATAATCATAGGGTGTTGGGGGTGGTATATATACGGGCCGACCTTAGCTCCATCGATGATTCCATCCAGAATTCCCAGGAGATATTTCTAAAGGCCATGGCCATTGCCCTGCTGGTAACCGTAATGCTGGGCTTCTTAATTTCCAGGAGTATTACAGAACCCATCAATCATGTGACGGAAAAGGCCCAACGAATGGCCCAGGGAGATTTTAGCCAGGAAGTCAGTGTGAAGTCCGGGGATGAAATTGGCCAGTTGGCGCAAATGTTTAATTTATTGCGGCTGGAATTGAATAAGACGTTATCCCAAATCAATAGCGAAAAAAACAAGTTGGAAACTGTGCTTCGCCATATGGCAGACGGTTTGATTGCCGTAGATCTGGAGGGACGGATTA
>CALFUG010000318.1 GCA_937928455.1 uncultured Clostridia bacterium | reverse complement strand
CGTTCCTGATACAAAAGGGTAGCCAGGGCCAAATAGATGATGATGACAATCATATCCTTCATCATATTGAATCGGTTGTCAAGGAATTCGTATTTGTTCGGGCCAAAAAACTTTTTGGCATTGGGGTTCTGCAGTATATTCTCCCATAAAGGAGATTCGGGAGATTATTGAGAAAAAGGACATAAAGATTTTGGGTGAAATCAGTTGTGCCGGGAATTTCTTGTTTGTAAAACTAGGGCATCCCAATGCCAAAGATGTGCAGCATGTGGTGAGTGAGGCCAAGAAGATATTGGATATTGGGATTTAAGAAATCCCATACAGAAAACAATCAAGGAGAAAGCGCGGTGATGTAGTCATCCCGCTTTTTTACTACTAAAATTAAAGTGATTCGTTGGGTTATTGTTCTGAAGATACATGAGTAGCGGAATAATATGGAAAAAATTACCAATGTGTGGTATTGTAGTATTGTTGATATCGCCACCCAGGTAATAGAAATATTTCTATTGACTTATGATAGCATATAGGCTATCATAACGATGAGGATGATCCATATGTCACCTAGAAAAAAATTGAGATTCGAATATTACGAAACACATAATGAGTGTGAATTCATAAATTTTCTTCACACTTTACCCATTTTAGACCAAGCAAAGATATTGGCAACAATCCAAAACATTGAAGAGCAAGGGATTTTAGTAGCTAGTAGAATGCAATGGGTCAAGAAGATAGAGAAGGATTTCTACGAAATAAGAGTAAAACGAGGAAGCAATATTCAAAGGGTAATATACTTTCATATATTTGGGAATCGTTACCTGATTACACATGGGTTCACGAAGAAAAGTACCAAGACACCGATAAAAGAAATAGTACGCGCGAAAGCGATTCGTGAGAAGTATGAGAAGTGTTTGAGAGAAAAGGAGAACAAATCATGAGCAAAACGGATGAATTAATTAATAACAAGCGAAAGAACAGCGAAGAGTTTGATCGTGCTTATAGAGAAGAGGATGCAAAGCTGAAGGCGGCAATTGCTCTCATGGAGCTTCGCCAATCAAAAGGGTGGACTCAAAGGGACTTGGCAGAAAAGTCAGGAAAACCCCAGTCTACTATTGCTAGAATAGAAAATGGAAACATGAATGCCACCGTCAAATTGTTGGCTGAAATTGGAACTGCGGCAGGTTGCCAGCTCACAATATCATACAAATAATGGAACCATTCACAAAAGTGGTCACCCGTAATGTGACCACTTTTCCTGTTATTTTCCACCAATAAGAGGTACATATATATAATGGTTATTTGTAGGCATATGGAATGATGTGAAAGGCCACTGAAAGGGGTACAGCATGGATCGAAAAGTGATAGAGCAGGTTCAGGGATACAGAACCCAGGATGGAGCGGGGGTTAGCCTGGTAAGGGTTTTAGGGCTTCGGACAGTGAAAGAGTACGACCCCATTTTGATGTTGGACTCCTTTGATAGTGAGAATCCCAGTGACTATACGGCGGGTTTCCCTTTGCATCCCCACAGAGGGATTGAGACCATTAGCTACGTATATAAAGGAAAGATGACCCATAAGGATAGCTTGGGAAACGAAGATACCATCGGGGACGGGGAAGTGCAGTGGATGACCGCTGGTTCCGGTATCCTTCATGAGGAAAAGTTGCCGGCAGCAGATCGGTTGCTGGGGGTTCAATTGTGGCTAAATTTACCCGCCAGCCAAAAGATGGTTTCTCCGGGCTATCGCAGCATCAAGAATTCAGAAATTAAGGAAATTCCCCTGGAACAGGGAAAGTTGCGTCTATTGGCCGGAAGGTATAGGGAGGAAGAAGGGTACTTGAGTAAGTACCTCCCTTTGGATTACTATGATATTCATCTGGATGCCGGGGCTTCCGTGACGGTAGAAACAGACCCTGAACGGTCCGTCATGATATTTACTTTGGTGAAAGATGTCTATGTGGGTGGGGAATTGGTCAAGGAAAAAACGGCGGCGAAACTTTCTCCTGGAAATCAGGTAATCATCCGGGCGGCGGATGAAGATGCGCAGGTGTTATTCATCAGCTCCACTAAGTTGGAGGAGCCGGTGTCCTGGGGAGGCCCCATCGTAATGAACACCAAAGAGGAGCTGGCGAAAGCCTATGAAGATCTAGATAAGGGTACCTTCCTGAAGGAAGGGATTTCTTATTAGGCGGTACAGGTCGGGTTGATAGTCATGTATATTGGAACAGAAAGGGGCGCAAAATATGAATTATGATTTTACGGTGAAGGAAACGGACGGCAAAGACGTATCTCTGAAAGATTTTCGAGGGAAAAAAGTGGTGTTATACTTTTATCCCAAAGACAATACCGGAGCCTGAACGCAGGAAGCATTGGAGTTCGGTGAACTTCATCAAGAATTTATAAAAGCGGACACGGTAATTCTAGGCATCAGTAGAGACAGTTTAAAGTCCCATGCAAACTTTCGCGATAAGTACGATATCCCCTTCTTACTTCTGAGCGATGAATCGAAAGAAGTGCATAATCTCTTTCAAGTGATGAAAATGAAAAAACAGTATGGGAAAGAGTTCCTGGGAGTGGAACGTTCTACATTTGTTTTTGACCGAGAGGGAATTTTAGCCAAGGAATATCGAAATGTAAAGGTTCCGGGACATGCGGCAGAAGTGTTGGAGTGGGTTCAAAGCATGGATTGACTCGCACATGTGATGTATAATAAACAATAGAAAAGATTCACTGGGTACATCATTCAAAGGGAGGATGATATGCCGTTTACCATTATACGAAATGATATTACGAAGATGAAAGTGGATGCCATAGTCAATGCCGCCAATACGGAGTTATTGATGGGTGGCGGTGTTTGCGGTGCCATTTTTAAAGCTGCCGGCGAGAAAGAGTTGCAGGAGGCTTGCAAGACCCTGGCTCCCATAAAAACGGGGGAAGCGGTCATCACACCGGGATTTCAACTTCCTGCCAAATGGATTATCCATACGGCGGGTCCGGTATATCAGGATGGAAAAAGGGGAGAGCCGGAGCAACTGGCCGCTTGTTATGAAAACAGTTTACATCTCGCTTATGAGAAAGGCTGCCAAAGTATGGCATTTCCCCTTATTTCCAGTGGGATTTACGGATATCCCAAGGAAGAAGCCTTAAAAATAGCGAAGACGGTTGTTGGGGAATTTCTGCAGAATCAGGACATGGATGTCTTTCTGGTGGTTTTCGATAAAGAAGCAGTGGTTGTGAGCCAGCAACTGGTGGGGGAAGTCCAGGAATACATTCAGCAGAATTATGTGGATGAGCATGAGATACTATATGGGCAACGCCGAATATTAAGGGTGGAGGAAGAGGCTCTGGTGGTTCGTTCTGACTCGGTGGGTTCGGGAGCACCTTCTTATAAGTTGGAAGACCTTTTGGAGGATTTGGACGAACCTTTTTCCAGCACACTTCTTCGTCTGGTGGATAAGAAAGGAAAAAAGGACGCGGAGATATATCGAAAGGCCAACATCGATCGTAAACTGTTTTCTAAAATACGGTCCGAAGAGGGATACCATCCCAGCAAACGAACGGCCATTGCTTTGGCCATCGCCTTGGAGTTGAATCTGATAGAGACGGAAGATTTGCTTCGTCGTGCCGGGTACGCCCTTTCTCATAGTAATATGTTTGATGTAATCATTGAGTTTTTTATTGTGAACAAAAAGTATGATATCTTTGAAATCAACGAGGTATTGTTTCAATACGATCAGTTGACCCTTGGGGGATAAGTTATTTTACGTGTCATTTGTCGCTTTTGAAGCGACCTTTTCTTTTTTTGATTTGGTATCCTTGAACCATAATCCATCTCATGAAGGCAAGATGGAAAAAGGAACAGGAGGGTAGAACCATGAAAAAGAAAAGAACAGAATTGGTATTCATTTTGGACCGAAGCGGTTCCATGGCCGGTTTGGAGGAAGACACCATTGGAGGGTTTAACAGCCTATTGGAAAAACAAAAGAAGGAGGCGGGGGAGTGCACCATCACCACGGTTTTGTTTGACAACCAGTATGAATTGCTCCATGACCGAATTGACGTAAAAGGAGTAAAACCACTGACGGGAAAAGAGTATTATGTACGAGGCAGCACGGCGTTACTGGATGCGGTAGGCGGTACCATCCAAAAGATCCACAACGCCCAGGAAAACACGGAACCAACATACCGGGCAGAACAAGTGATGGTGGCAATCATTACCGATGGAATGGAAAACTCCAGCAGAGAGTATTCCGGAGAGAAGATTCGAGCCATGATTGAAGACAAAAAAGAAAACTCCGGATGGGAGTTCATCTTTTTGGGAGCCAACATGGATGCGGTAGAAACGGCGGCGCAATATGGCATTGGCGCCAACCGAACCCAAACCTATCAGAATGACGGAGAGGGCGTGGGTCTGAATTTTCAGGTCATGAGTGATGTGGTGACCCGATATCGGCAAGCATCCACCGTGTCGGAGAACTGGAGCCAACCCATCAAGAAGCGGGAAAAGTAGTATAACATACCAATAGGCATGAAGCAGTGTGGCAAAGAGAGGGGAAAGCAATGTACGAAGTAGACAAAACCGAAATGAAGAAAATAGCGCCCTTGTTTGAGGGGATTCCAGACTCCATGGTCATCGCTTGCTTGCAGGGCTATATGGGAAAAGCCTACACCAGATCTTCCGATTCCATGGAAGCGGCTCTTATCGTCAGCGGGGAGTACAGTTTTTTCGCGGGGGACCCAGAGTCGGAAGATGCGGGGCACCTGATAAGAAATCTGTTTCTTGTGAACCCCTCCTCTTACACTGTGGCCATTTTTAATGATGAAGATCCACGGTGGGAGAAGAGATTGATGTCGGTCTCGGAGAATCATCCGGTTATTGTGCCTCGCCATGGCATTGTGCAAAAGGATTACCATTTTGACCAAGCTCTTCTTGGAAAGTACATAAAGAGATTGCCGGAGAATGTGGAATTGGCACCGTTCGATGGCAATCTGTACCGGCAAGCTATGGGGGAAGAGTGGTCCAAAGAGTTTTGTGAGATTTTTGCTTCGGAAGAGGAGTATTTGGAAAGAGGATTTGGATTTGGTGTAGTGAAGGATGGTAAGCTGGTGTCGGGAGCATCCACCATGACAGCCTACGATGGCGGCATAGAGGTGCAAGTGGCCACGGATGAACATTATCAAGGCCGGGGTTATGCCATGGCTTGTGCTGCTGCACTGATTCTGGAATGCGCGAAGCGGGGGATTCGACCTTGCTGGGATGCAGCCAATGAAGCTTCTCTCCATATGGCGTTGCGATTGGGGTACGAATACCAGGGAATCTATACTACCATACAGATGAGCCGAGAAGAATAAATGGGACCGTGAGGTATTAACAAAAGAAAACAGTTGTGGTATGATAAACCATCATTGTTCGAAAGAATGGGATGCTTTTACTCCGT
>CALFUG010000317.1 GCA_937928455.1 uncultured Clostridia bacterium | reverse complement strand
GCGACCACCGAGATCTACACTCTTTCCCTACACGACGCTCTTCCGATCTTGATATGTGTTCCCTCAACGTCAGGAACCGGAGCTGAAGTTACAATTGGAACTGTAATAACAGATCCGGAGAGAGATTTAAAAGTGCCCATAATGACACCTTGCCTTCGACCTGACGTAGCAATTTTGGATTCTTCTTTGCCCATGACGATGCCAGCAACCGTTGTGGCAGAAACGGGAATGGATGCACTGACTCATGCGATTGAAGCATATACCAATCACAATTTGGACGATTTCAGTTCGGCATTATGTGAAGCTTCAATAAAAGGAATCATGAAATGGTTGCCCATTTCCTACGAAGAATCTACGGAGGTAAGCAGAGAAAAAATTCACAATTACCAGGCGATGGCGGGAATTGCCTTTGCGAACGTAGGCTTAGGAATGGTCCACGGCATTGCTCATTCCTGGGGGGGGATATATAACCTGGCCCACGGATTAACGAATGCGTTGGTACTTCCATATGTCTTGGAATACAATAACCGGGATGAAACTGTAGCGAAAAAATTACAGGAGTTGTCTAGAATATGCAACTGTGAAGACATTGTTCTTGAAATTAAAAACATGAAAAATAGACTCAATGTGCCTAGTACATTTAAAGAGTTTGGAATCAAAGAAGAAGATTATAAAAAGGATTTTGAGATAATATTAGATCATTCCATGCTGGGCGCTACCAATGTAAATCCTGTGAAAATGGACAGAGTGTCCATGCAAAAAATGTTAGATGTTGTTTACTATGGGTATGAGATTGATTTCTAACACGGCGGAAGTCATCGAACTGTTCGCGAAACATATGATTATATATACCCTGGCAAATTGATGGATGACTTTCATAAAGAGGGTTAGGATAACATCCAGATATAAACGGTACAGTGTTTGAATAAAATCCGGAATATAATGAAAAGCATAATCAAACAAAAAAAAGCATTTTTTTCCATAATGATAGCAGGCTTACTGGCGGTATACAACCCCTTATTCTCTAACACAGAACAAGGGGTTGTTTTTGCTGTTTTTTCATTAGGAATCTTTTTGTGGGTTACAGAGTGGATTCCACAATGGGTTGTATCAATAGGAATCCTTGTGGCTTTTCTTCTTTCTGGGGCATCCCCTAATCTGGTATTTTCTTTTCCCCAGTCAAAAATATTTTTGTTAATCGTAGCGGCTTATTTACTAACAGCAGGAATACGGCGTGCAGGCATTGCCGACTATATTTCTTTCGTTATGGTACAAAAATTCTGCAAACGAACGGTGGATTATATTGCAATGGCCTTTGTCTTGGGGATTGTTCTAATTTTTCTAATTCCTCAGCCATTTCCGAGAGTGTTGATTATCGGAGAGATATATCGAACAGCCTTAGCTCAAACATCTTTATTAAAACAACAAAAAGAGATCATTTTTTATAGCGTTTTTATTGCAGGTACTGTAACTTCGCTATTATTTCTTAATGGAGATATTTTAGCCAACCATGTGGCATTCGAAATGGCAGGAATACCCATAGACAGTTTCATGTGGATGAAATATATGACGATCCCAACAATAGGAGCAACCATCACCGTGTTCCTCGTTTTCTGCTTGACCTTTAAGAGTTCCATTGATTTCCAAAGGGTTGGTTTACCACTATTTCAAACCGGAGAAAGGTCAGCAACCTTTAACCGGACATTATATATCATGGCTTTTGTAATTGTAATGTGGATGCTAGAGCCAATACACAGCATTCCCCCGGCCTATGTTGCCGCAAGTGGGGTGATTATTATGCTGATAACCAAATCTATTCACCTAGAGGAGATTAAAGCGGTGAATGGGAAGTTGCTTCTATTTTTAACCGCCCAGTTTGCAATAGGTCGCGTTTTGCTTGACGTGGGCATTATTGATACATTTAAACAATGGTTGCTTCGGTTTCTACCAGATGCAAACGCCACATACTATATATTTGCATTAGCTATCATCGTAATGAGTTTGCATATGATGCTTGGCAGTATTATCACCGTGATGACTGTTATTATTCCAACTTTACTTTCATTAACTTCGGGGATTTTGCACCCAGAGACATTGGTTCTTGTTGTTTGTGTAACCACTTACTTTCACATCTTCATGCCATACCATCAAATTACAACACTAGTGGGCTATCAGGAAGGCTACTATACACAAAGGATTATGTTACGATTGGGGATTTCATTAACCGTTGCCACACTATTGTCATTATTTCTATTCTATCTACCCTGGTGGTCTATCTGTGGAATTATATAAAACTACAATGGTCAAATTTGATTCTAATGAACCGAAACTGACATTTTTCCAAGTAAAATTTTATGGCAAACCTAAATAGTTATTCGATTCGTTCGGTGGTTGAGACACAATAACAGCCTTTGTTTAGAAAAGACGGCATTAGTAGGCTGAAAATTTGTAAAAATCCGGAGAATAATATATTTGGCATATGATTTGCATATTAATAATCAAAACAATGATTCACAAAGTTGAATTCTAATAATGGGAGGTAAAAAAGTATGGCTAAAAGAATGGAAGTAGTAGATGGAAATACAGCGGCCGCTTACATATCGTATGCGTTTACAGATGTTGCTGGAATATATCCCATAACTCCTTCATCCAACATGGCGGAACTGGTTGACGAATGGTCTGCTAATGGGAAGAAAAACATTTTTGGGAGAACGGTAGACGTTATTGAAATGCAATCGGAAGGCGGTGCTGCAGGAACGGTCCATGGTTCTTTGCAATCGGGCGCACTTACGACAACGTATACAGCCTCACAGGGGTTGCTATTAATGATGCCTAACATGTATAAAATTGCAGGAGAATTTTTGCCGGGAGTTTTTCATGTGTCAGCAAGAACGTTATCGGCTCATGCATTATCCATTTTTGGCGATCATTCTGACGTTATGGGATGCAGAATGACAGGGTTCTCACTTCTTGCAGCATCCTCACCGCAAGAGGTAATGGATATGGGGGCAGTGGCTCATTTGGCGGCCATTAAAGCACGAACTCCTTTCCTGCATTATTTTGATGGATTTCGAACCTCCCATGAAATGCAAAAAATAGAAATGTTAGAATACGAAGACATGGCAAAACTAATCGACCAAGAACAATTGAAAGCATTTCGAAAAAACTCATTAAACCCGGAACATCCGGCAACACGAGGGACGACAGTAAATCCTGATATATTTTTCCAAACCAGAGAGGGGTGTAATCAACATTTTGAAAAAATCCCGGGCATCGTAGAAGAATATATGAACGAAATCAACAAATTAACTGGTCGAAATTACAAGCTTTTTGAATATTATGGGGCGGAGGATGCAGATCGTGTTATCATCGCGATGTGCTCAGTCACAGAAACCATCAAAGAGGTTGTAGACCATCT
>CALFUG010000316.1 GCA_937928455.1 uncultured Clostridia bacterium | reverse complement strand
TTTTATTCTCGAAGTCCATGTCGGGAATCACGGTCCACGCTTCGATGCTTCCGATTTCTTGTCGCAACTCCAAAGATATTTCCGCATCTGTGGAAAGAATCCAGGGAGTTCTTCCCCCGGCTCTTCCCATCCGGTCCATGGTTTCCAGGGTCTCCTGCAATGCTTGAGAACCTCTGACCTGCAAAAGCAGATGGAAGTTGCGGTCGGAAGCGGCGGTTGCCAATGCCTCCAGTCCCTCCCGGCTCAATCCGAACCCTTCCGGAACTTTTTCGTCTCGGAGAAGGTGCAGGGTGGTAAAGTGAACCAGCCCATTCATCTCATTACACAAGGTTCTATTTTGCATCAGCTTTTGCGCCAATCCCTTGGGGTCCACATCACGGTCCATATAGACGGAGCCGTAAAATCTTTGCTTTAAAAATCCTTCTTGGTAAAGGGCCACCAGGGCTTCGTGATACAGACTATGAAAATAGTCGGGAGCTCCGGTATCCCACAGCGCGGTAATTCCCATCTTGCAATATTCTCCGCTTTGAAGCAGCACTTGCTCTTGTAGCTGGTCCGTATCAATAAGGTCTAATGCACCCACCAGGAAAGGTAGTGTAATCTGGGACACTTCCTCCTCTTCTGCCACTCTTCGGGCCTTTTCGATGGCAGGGGTATTGAGCCATACTTGAATGCCGTCCGAGGACAACAGGACGATGGGTTTAATGGGAGAAACCTGATCCAGCTCCTTTCGCATCTGCTCCGGGTCCAGGTCTTTTAGCAAGGCCGCCGAAAATCCGTATCCCAGTAGTCCCGCTTTTTTTCGAAGGGCTTTTCCCACTTCATCCTTTATGGTGTCCCGATTCCATTTTGGAGAAATCATAAGTAAGAGAGAACGAAAGCTATCTAGCACGGGTTGGGCCGGTGCTTGAATCAACCCCGGCATCAAGTACATTCCCTGTAGATCCACCGTCTCCGTGCCCGGTCCGGTTAACTCTTCCTCCAACACTTCCCGGTCTCCCAAGGCTTGAATTCTACCATTTCTTAATGCCAGCGCCTCCACCTGAGGAACCTCCGGGTCGGCGGTGATAAATTTTCCATTGATCAGTATGGTGTCTGCGGTTTCTTTTTTCTTAAAAAATCCAAAGGCCATTTGATATCTCCTTCCTTCGGTTGGCTTTTCACTTACGGCCCAAATTATACCATTTTTCCTCCGTCTTTGGTACAACCTTCCGGCAAAAAGGAAAAACCTCGGGGTCCCGAATCCCGAGGTCATTCCTAAGTGTGTGTATCTTTAATAAAAGAAGGAAAGTTTTTTGGTAAAGTCTCTATCCCCTTACCAACTTCATCCTATCCTGTCAATGTGATGGTTCTGTGTAGATTGTATGTTAGTTGTTAAAGTTTTCTTTATTG
>CALFUG010000315.1 GCA_937928455.1 uncultured Clostridia bacterium | reverse complement strand
CATATACTCTTCCCGGCAAAGTGCAAACCTACATGGCTTTTGGCAAACCGATCCTGGGTGCCATCGGAGGAGAAACGAAAGAAGTGATTGAAAATTCATTATCGGGTCTCATAGCCCCCCCAGAGAATTGGAAGCAGTTGGCCCAGAACATCATCACTCTTTCCAAGGAAAAAGAAAAACGTCTGGAGTATGGAGCCAACGCCAGACGCTATTATGAACAGTACTTCTCCAAAGAACAATTTTTTGATACATTAACGGAGTTGCTAACTTAGGTCTTTCATCCAAACCACTCGATTGATGACCTTGGTGTACCCCTGGATAATCCGCACCACCTTTTCCGAGACATTATAGTCCTGATAATCCGTTACCCTACCAAAATCTGCTCCCTCTTCCCAGGCCCTTACCGCCATCTCAACAGAAGATATCATCTCTTCTTTTCGAATCCCGCCTAACAACACGGAACCTTTCTCCACTGCTTCGGGTCTTTCCGTGGAAGTTCGAATCAGTACGGCTGGAAACCCTAAAATATTACTTTCTTCCGAAAGTGTTCCGCTGTCCGAAAGCACGCAATAGGCATTCATCTGAAGCTTGTTGTAGTCGAAGTATCCCAAAGGTTCTACATTCCTTACCAGGGGATGGAAAGAGAAATCTCTCTTTTCAATCATCTTCCGGCTTCTGGGATGGGTGGAGTAAAGCACCGGGAAACCGTATTCCTCCGCCACCTGATTGATTCCTTCCATTAAGTCTTTGAAATTATTTTCCAGGTCGATGTTTTCCTCCCGGTGCGCCGATACTAGGATGTATTTTTTGGACTCCAATCCATAACTGTTTAACGCATCGCTATTATTTATATCTTTCTCGTGGTTTTTCAAAACCTCCGTCATGGGAGATCCCGTCACAAAGATATGCTCTCTTCGAAATCCTTCTTGTAACAAATATCGACGACTATGTTCCGTGTATGGCAAATTGATGTCCGCGATGTGGTCCACCATCTTTCGATTAATCTCTTCCGGTACATTTTGGTCAAAACAACGGTTGCCCGCTTCCATGTGGAAAATAGGGACCTTCCATCGTTTGGCAGATAATGCGGATAGGGCGGAATTGGTATCGCCCAAAACCAGGAAGGCATCCGGTCGTTCTTTTTCGATTACATGGTAGGAACGCGACAGGATGTTGCCCATGGTATCTCCCAAATCCTTCCCCGCACAATCCAGATAGTAATCCGGGTCTCGCAATCCCAAATCCTGAAAAAATATTTTATTCAGAGTATCATCGTAGTTTTGACCGGTGTGAACCAAAATATGATTAAAATACCTATCGCATGCTTTGATGACTTGGGACAATCGGATGATTTCCGGTCGGGTACCCACCACCGTCATTACTTTTAGTTTGTTCATCCTTAAACCTCCGCAAAATATGTGTCCGGCTTATCCGGGTCATAGGCTTCACTGGCCCACATCAATACAATCATATCTTCTTCTCCCCCATTGGTGATGTTATGGGTATATCCCGGAGGAATTTGGATAACCTCCATCTTTTGATCCGACACTTCATATGTAATAATACTTTCTTTCTCTTCTCGAATATCCCGAAAACGAATAATGCCTCTGCCTTTCACTACGAGAAACTTTTCATTTTTCGTATGATGCCAATGATTACCCTTGGTAATCCCCGGACGAATAACATTGACGGAAATTTGGCCAAACTCCCATTGTTTTAGAACCTCCGTAAAAGAGCCTCGATGATCTTCATGGGTTACTAATGGATATCCAAATTCATCTTCCGGCAAATAGCTGAGATAGGTAGCATATAGCTTTTTAGATAGTAGGTC
>CALFUG010000314.1 GCA_937928455.1 uncultured Clostridia bacterium | reverse complement strand
CCGCACTCTACCCCGGCATGGAGGAAACCATCCATAAACCAGCTTCTTATCTCATCCTCATAATATGTGCCCTCATCACATTCTTTTTCGGGCGAACGAAAAAGAGGGATTGAAAACAACCCTCTCTAATGCCACTCTAAACCCCTCTATTCCCATAATCCTTTTCTGGTCTACATCGCAGGTTATTGGAGATTTATGCCTCTAAGATGCTGCTTCTTTCTTCTATGAACTGGATAAATCTTTCTTTTAAGTCTTCCGGCAATAAAGATTCGTTACACATGGAAATAAACGTCGGCTTCATTAGAACAAGTTTGTGAATCATCTTTTCAGCAGAACTTCTCGAAATTTCACACGTATCTGCAAATACCAGAAAGTCTTTCTTTCTAATATTCATTTTCTTCCCATTCATTGTAAGCGCAAATTGTTCTTTATCTTCAGGTATTATGACATTTACGGGCACCAAATCATATGCCGGGGATAGAACATATTGCCCACTGCCTTCCGCCGTTTCAACCAAAGAAAAATTTTTCAGATGCATATCGGAATTCCCCACCAAGAATGAAAATGCCAATCTTATAAAAAGCTCTGTCATATCCAGCATAGTCCTTGAAGAATACTTCCGGATGATACTACTACATCTCTCATAAGATCCCCGATACTTATCTTGTGTCAAGCGCAGATCAAGCTGGCAGAAATCCTCCATGGCAAGGAGCCTAATCCCATTATTTTCAAAAATCCTGTCAACACGCTTTGTAATATAGGCAAAGCTTCCATTTCCGGAAACAAGCCCATGGGGGACGGTGGATATCCTGGCCGCATCCGCCATACACATTGCAAGATGCTCGGCCTCTGGAAGCGAACGAAACTCCTTCACCGGAGGTTTCAGAATATACCCCGCGGGAAAATTTAAAAGCGTTAGGCGGGGCTTTTTGCCTCCGGAAACAAGGTGCAAGGATAATTTCTTTTGTACCCCGGGTATCGTATATCCTTTGTTTGTGCTATCTATCGCAAGAAGCTCTATGGCTTTCTCATCAATCTCTACATTGGGTAACGCCGAAGTTCCGAAAAATCGCTTAATGCATCTATTATGCCAGCCGATTTGTTCATTTTTCTCAGGAAGAGGTTTTCCGCAGCATAAACAGTTCATACGCGTTCCTCCTTAATACTGACATTGCCAATACTATCCTTGCAGGCCACCAGTAATAGCCCGAAACGATCCTGGGGATCGATTTTCCAATTTCTGCTGACCACATCAAGCAGCCATCCTTCCGGAATGATTCCGTCAAAAAAGGAAAACAGAGTTTTGGAAGTATATGTTTGTTCAGCCAGTGGCAAGGTCAAGGAAACTGCCCCGGCATCCTCTCTTAAAAGATATTCGGATACATATGAGAAGGAATAACCTTCATCGGTTTCTGAAAGAACACCCGCATAGATATTCCGTACATACACATAGGCTTTTCGAAAGGTATCCATCAATCTCTATCCCTCTTTCCCGGCACAGCTTCCATGCCGAACATTCCAAGAGCAATATTTACTTTGTCCATGCGAACCGTTTCTTTTCCTTGTTCCAACTCACGGATAAAACGAAGGCCTAATCCGGAGCGTATTGCAAATTCTTCCTGAGTAAGTCCTGCGGAACGCCTGCTTTCTTTTATAAATATGGCAATTTTATTCATCCTCATTACGCCTCCTTTTGCCGGAATTACACCAACAGATTATACCCTATTAGGTATAATGTCAATTATTATATTAAATTTAATACCCGTAAGGGTACAATCTGATTATGTAGTAAAGCAATGCACCCCATTGGGTATAATAAAGCCCCTGGTCTTTCCTCCATTCGAAGAAACTTCAGGGGCTCGAAAGCCGTGGTTTCGCTTATACACGGGGGTATAGGTAGGGGGATGCGGACTTTACCATCTCTATTTTGTATAATTATCAAAGTATCCCTGGATAAACACAAAGGGCGTGCCCTTGTCTCCGGAGCCGGAGGTCAAGTCGCAAAGGGATCCGATTAAATCCGTTAAGTTTCTGGGAGTAGTGCCCTGGGTCATCATGGGGTCTGTTTCTCCTTCCCCCTTATGGGAGATATAGTCGGAGATGGCTTTTTTCAATTCTTCGCCGCAAAGATCTTTGAAATCATTGTCCGCCAAGTATTTTAATTTCACCTCAAATGGAGTCCCCACCAGGCCTGAAGTATAGCCGGGAGACACCACCGGATCCGCCAACTCCCAAATCTTCCCCACCGG
>CALFUG010000313.1 GCA_937928455.1 uncultured Clostridia bacterium | reverse complement strand
TAGTAACAAGGTGTTTTAAAAAAATAACCCTCGAAAAACGGTAATTTTTCAAGGGTTTGGTCCGATTATCGGTTTATTTCAGGTCTATTTTTCATCATTTTCCAATGGAGAATCAACCGGTGTGTCCACAATTTCTGCCTCCACCTTTTCAACTGCCTCATCCGTAGCTTCCTGGGATGGTTCGTCTACAGGGTCTTGGGATTTATTATCTCCCGCTTTTTTCATTCTTTTAGGCATCACTTTTTTCTGAGCAAAGCCTTCTTTATCGTCATCCTCTTCCAAGGGTTTCTTTCCTCCCTCAGAACGGTTTTCAATCTTAGAAATGGCCCATCTCATAATTTCAAACTTTACCTTGTCGGCACCCACCTCGATTACCAACGTGTCATCCTTGGTTTTGACGATTTTTCCACAAATTCCACCAATGGTTACTACTTCGTCACCAACTCTTACACTGTTCCGCATTTCCGTTGTTTGTTTTTCCCGCTTCTTTTGAGGCCGAATCAACAAAAAATACATCAATACAACCAATAATATCAGGGGTAAAAATTGTGCAGCTGTACCCATCTTATATCCTCCTTAAATTTCACTATCGAAAATTCATTCTATGAATGGTGCCGGCGATGGGGGTCGAACCCATACGGTGTTGCCACCACGGGATTTTGAGTCCCGCACGTCTGCCAATTCCATCACGCCGGCGCAACGAAATTATACTACCATATTTCCACCCTCTTGTCCATACAGTTTATCGGATTAAATCGGCTTTTTCAAGAGCTAAATTGTACAACCCATATAGTAGGATTAGTGGTAAATCTTGGAGTACCTGTTTGAAAAATGAAGAACGGGATATAATATAGAGGTATTATAACCACCATAAATCAGGAGGGAATAAAATGGATTTGCGAGATATTATGGCATTAAAGACCTTCGCTGTGCTAGGAGATACCTTAAATGAGGAAAAAACAGCTTATGAGATCAAACATAAACTGCTCCAAAACCAGTATACCGTGTATCCGGTAGGAAAAGAGTTGTCCTCCATGAACGAAATCCCAGAGGATGTGGATGTGATTGATTTATGCATTCACCCAGCCAAAGGACTCCCTCTTCTCAAAGAATACAATAAGGAAGTCAAGGCTGTGGTCATCCAACCCGGAGCTGGAAGCGATGAGATCATAGACTATCTCAAAGCAAATGAGATTCCTTACTTACACGGTTGCTTGCTTCTGGGTTTAAAAGTATATAAAAAATAAAAGGAGGCCAAACCTCCTTTTTTCTTTGTTATTGTCTTTTTATATTCCCTTTATCACCGTATTCGCCCATTTACAGGACACCCATCTTTTGGTGACAATCAGCGCTTTAATCACATTTTCCATTCTCACCAGAAGAATAACCAGATATATTGG
Source organism: uncultured Clostridia bacterium (assembly GCA_937928455.1). Lineage (GTDB taxonomy): Bacteria > Bacillota > Clostridia > Peptostreptococcales > Anaerovoracaceae > JAAZGD01. Next base: position 19,382 of record CALFUG010000313.1, on the reverse strand, counting down.
CAAATTCCATACCACGGTGCCGAGAAAAGCCAAAGGTACCGCCAAAAACCAAATCGTTCCCACTTCTGTAAGCATCGCAAAGCGAGTATCACCACCGCCCCTTAGAATCCCCACAATATGTATTCCGGAATATAGATCCACCCACATAGTTAGGGCAAATACAAGAATGATGCGATAGGCAAAAACCCATCCTTCATCCGAAAACTCATAGAATCCCAACAATGGTTTTGCCGCAAGGATTAGCAGAAAACCGGAAACAACACCGATGATTAGCGTAATTTTTACCAGTTTTTTAGAAGCACCGATGGCAAAATCTCGCTCACGACGTCCTAAATGTTCTCCCAGCAAGATAAGCGCGGCATCTCCCAAGCTAAAAGCGAACAGAATGAATAGGTCAAAGATGGTCAGAGAGGCTCTTACCGCTGCATATTCTGTAATGCCGGCCTGGGCATAGGCCATGTTGCAAACCGTCATACCAAGCCCCCATGCTACCTCATTGGCGGTGGTGGGCAAACTATTGCGAAATAACCTTCCCATCAACAGTTTGTTCCAACGGAAAAACTGATTCATGGGTCCAGATATAATGTTTTTTCGCCCAAAAACCATCCAAAGCACCAGCATTAATTCGATAAACCGGGATATTACCGTAGCCATGGCAGCTCCTTGCACACCCAGGGCCGGCGCGCCAAAGTTTCCGAAGATGAACACATAATTTAAGAATGTGTTGGTGCTAAAAGCCACCATACTGATTGCCAAAGGAATACGTGGTTGCTGTGTGGCACGCAATGATATCTGTAAGGGCAAAGAAATTCCCATCATGAAAAACACCGGAGAACCCATTCGAATATAATCAACCGCCAACTCCACTGCCGCTGGATCATCGGTAAAAAGGTGAACAAACTCCCGGGTATATACCCAGGAAAGAATAAACAGCACAGTGCCTACCGAAACACATATGGTGATGGCGAAGCCCAGAACCCGGCGAATGTTCTCCAGGTTTCGCACCCCCCAAAACTGGGCGGTAAATGTACTGCATCCTCCGTTAAACCCAAATAGTATCATCCAAAACAAAAAGAAAGGCTGAAGCCCGATTCCTACTGCTGCTAGTTCCGTCTCTCCCAAGCTACCTACCATTAGACTATCTACTAAATTCAGGGAAGACGAAATAAAGCTTTGAATGGCAATCGGCAAAGCCAGTGACGTAAGTTTCTTATAAAAACTCTTGGAATCAATCCTCGTGTGTTGGGTAAAATCCGGACAAACCCACTTGGGCAATATTCCACGCTCCTTCCCACGCCCTTATTTACAGACGCCTTAATATATTACCTGTGTTTTCACAATAAAACAATACATCCATTTGCTGGATTTCCATAAAAAAGCCCCTTGGAATGGAATTCCAAGGGGAATTGGTGCGGCTGAAGGGATTTGAACCCCCACGATCTCTCACACGGCCCTCAACCGTGCGCGTCTGCCAGTTCCGCCACAGCCGCAAACTTAGCACGAAAGTAATTATAACAAACTTCTATTTTCATTGCAAGAAAGATCACTTGATTCCTTTCAGCAACGTATCCACTCTTTCTTGAAGTTGTAGGAAGGTTCCATCATTCTCTATAACATGAGTTCCTCGACTTCTCATTTCCGCCGGATTCATTTGGCTCCTCATTCTTTTTTTGATTTCTTCCGGAACATATCCATCTCTTCCCATTACCCGCGCTACTCGGATATCTTCAGGAGCATCCACTACCCACACTTGAGCGCATAATTCATCTAAACCCACTTGAAACATAAGAATCACATCCAAAAAAATCACTTCCAGCCCCTCTTCCTCGCCCCGCTGAATGTCCTCCTTAATTTGTCGTAGAATCTCCCCGTGTGTGATACTTTCCAATTGGTTTTTACCCTCTAAACTGGCAAAGGCTCGGTTCCCCAGCATTCTGCGATTCAACCCCCCATCCGGATTCAAGATATCCTCTCCAAACCGGGCCGCCAATTCCATAAGAACCCGGCTACCCGGCTTCATAATGTCATGAGCAATTTGATCCGCATCAATCACTCGGTACCCCTTCGATGATAAATAGCGAGATACCGTAGATTTTCCGCTTCCTATGCCACCTGTAATTCCAATAATCTGCATACAAAACTCCCTTATTTCAACTCGTACCAATCATCTCCCTGATGGAAATCTACCGCCAATGGCACTTTTAACACCACTGCGGACTCCATACATTCACAAAGCAATCCCTTTACTCGTTCTTCCTCCCCCTGAACCACACGTAATATGAGCTCATCATGTACTTGCAATATTAGTTTGGAACCCAATCCTTCTTGACGCAGTCGCTGATATACTTCGATCATAGCTTTCTTTATGATATCCGCTGCGCTCCCCTGAATCGGGCTGTTCATCGCCAATCTTTCTCCCATTTGCCTCACCATATAATTGGAAGCTGTAATCTCTGGCAATGGCCTTTTTCGGTTAAAAATTGTTGTGGAATATCCCTGTTCCTTCCCTTCTCGAACCAGTCGATCCAAAAAATCCTTTACCGTATGGTATTTATCGAAATACTGCTGAATATATCGCTCCGCTTCCATTCGGGATATACCCAATTCCTCCGATAGCCCAAATCCACTCATGCCATAAATTACACCAAAATTCACCGCCTTCGCCCGGCTTCTTTGCTCCGGAGTAATGTCATCCTCCGGTACACCTAATACCTTAGCCGCTGTGATTCGGTGTATGTCTTCCCCTCTACGAAACCCATCCAGCATGGTTTCATCTCCCGCAAGATGAGCCAGTATTCGTAATTCAATTTGACGATAATCGGCTCCCATAAGAAGGTACCCGTTTCCTGCTACGAAGGCTTTCCGGATTCGTCGTCCCAACTCTTGACGTATGGGAATGTTTTGTAAGTTTGGCTCTGTACAACTAATTCTACCCGTGGCAGCTACGGTCTGTTGAAAATGCGCATGAATCTTCCCATCCTCATGGATCAGCGGTAATAACCCATCTACATACGTGGACTTAATTTTAGAAAAAGTACGGTATTCCAGAACAAAAGGAATGATAGGATGCTTTTCCATTAAGGCTTCCAGCACGTCCGCGCCGGTACTGTATCCTCTTGTGGTTTTCTTTCCATGGGGAAGCCCTAGTTTTTCAAAAAGGACCTGGCTTAGTTGCTGTGGAGAATTGATATTGAACTCCATACCCGCCAAACTATGTATCGTTTCCGTCATTCCCTCCAACTTATCTTCAATCTCTGTTCCCAATTGAATCAACACCTGAGGATCCACCGGAAAACCTTCCCATTCCATAGATGCCAATACTGGCACCAATGGCATTTCGATTTGATAGAATACTTCCGTCGCCTCTGCCTTTTCTACCTCCTTTTCTAACACATTTTTTAGCGCCAATACTTGTCGGCACCATAACAATCCATACTCCCGATATTTATCGTGAACATCCTCAAATAAATTCAGTTGGGTTCCTTCTGCGAAATATTCTTCCAGTGAAGGAACCGTTTCCCCCAGGAAATCCAGTAATAATGTATTGATGTGATAATTCGATCGTGAGGGGTCTACCACATAAGCCGCAATCGCCGTATCAAAATCTATGACCCCCGGGGTTTCTTCCAATATACATTCCAAAGAATACCAGTCATTCTGGAGTTGATGTCCCACCCATCCACAGCGGCTTTCATTCATCTTTTGGAAAAAAAGTGATATCATGTCCTCTTGATGTACCACATAACACCCAATGCCTTGGCACAAGCAGAATATTCCTTGGGTTTCCGGTCGTTTCTTATGATTATGGTCCGAAAAAACCGTGATGGCCCACTGACTTGAATTCTTCACTTTTTTCATAAAAGCATCCAAATCTGCCGGTGAAATCAATGTCCATATATCCACTTTTTCTGCCGGACCATTCGACGCCTTTTGAGCACTTGGGATGTTCCCTTTTATTTTTTTTAGAAAACTATTAAATTCCAGTTTCTTATAGCAGTCAACCAGCTTATCCAAATCCGGTTCTTCCAACGTAAACTCCGCCAAATCCATTTCCAAAGGCACATTGGTATCAATGGTAGCCAATCTTTTACTCATGAATGCCAGGGTTCGATTTTCCTCCAACTTTTTGCGCAAATTTTCTTTAGATACTTCCTCCAGATGGTCATACAGGTTCTCTATAGTTCCATACTCTAAAATCAACGCAGATGCTGTCTTTTCACCCACCCCCGGTACCCCGGGAATGTTATCGCTGGAATCTCCCATCAATCCCTTATAGTCAATAAATTGTTCCGGCGGGAATCCATATTTGGCAATCATACCTTCCCGATCCAATTCCTCAAACTCGGAAATCCCTTTTTTTGTAATAATCACTCGCGTCCGTTCGGAAGCCAATTGCAGCTCATCTCGGTCTCCGGTAACAATTAATGGTTGGTAGCCTTCTGCCTCCCCTTTTTTTGCAAGGGTTCCTATAATGTCATCTGCTTCATATCCATCCAATTCCAATGTAGCAATATTCATAGCAGATAATACTTCTTTCAACAAAGGGAGTTGTTGGGCCAGTTCCATGGGCATTTTTTTTCGCCCCGCCTTATAATCTTTGTATTCCTCATGACGAAATGTGGGCGCCTTCCTGTCAAAAGCCACCGCCATGTGACTGGGCTCATGATCCCGAATTAATTTTTCCAACATATTAATAAAACCGTACACCCCTTGGGTGTACAGTCCTTCTTTTGTAATCATCGGTCTTTGCATGGCATAATAAGCCCGGTTAATTAAGCTATTTCCATCTATTATTGCAATGATTCGCTGATCCATAATTCCCCATCCTTACCCTCATAATACAAGGCTTCCTCATCATATTGAACGAGAAAATGCCATACACCTTCCTCATCCTTAAAGCTGTTTTCTATTGTAAAATCTCTACCATCTTGTCGTTTTAGAACTTCTAAATAGTAATTTTCTTCCTCCGGGGTTCCTTTCACACCATCCCAATCTTCCGGTTCATTTTCCATGCCGGCAATGGCCATTACATCTCCCGGTTGCTCTTCAAATCCTTCCACCGGAACACCCTCTGTATCCTTAACCATACCTTCCGCCCGACTTTGAGGCGCCCCCGTTTCTTCTTGGTGTTTTTCTGGCTCCTCTTCCATGCTAAGTATGGTGCTGTCTTCCGGAAACCCGGCGGGATTCAGCATGTCTCCATTTTGCTGCAATCCGTAAATAGAAATTATCCCTACCACAAAGACGGCGGCTACCATGGACCATTTCTTCCATCCACCGGAGAACAATGGTCTCACCGGATTCTTGTCATTTTCCATGGTTTCGTTATGATCTGATCGCATTTCTTCTCGAAGTGCGTGTCGAAATACAGGAAGGAACTCCGCCGGTATCTGTGGTTCCGGAAGCGCGGCCAGTTCCGCAGATATCTTATTTAATTGGTCAAGATATAACTGGCATTCATCACAAGAAGCAAGGTGAGTTCGAATATTTTCCAACTCCTCCCTGTCCAAAACTTCATCTTTATACAATGCCAATTGTTCCCGGATCTTCCTACATTCCATTATAACCATTTTCCTCAGTATTCATCCATATTTTTAGTACTATTTTTATTCATTACTCATTTAGACGAGCCAATCTTAATCCGGTTCCCCGCCGCCTACATATATTTCCCTTAATTTCACTCTTGCTCTGGAAATTCTTGACTTCACCGTTCCCGGATTGATGTTCAAAATTTCCGCAATATCCTCGTAGGAAAATCCTTGTATATCCCGCAATACGATGATTTCCTTCTGCTCCAGCGGGAGTTTTTCCAAACAATGAAGGATGTATCCTGTCATTTCCTGATGGATGGCGCGTTCCTCCGGTCCCATAGACGCATCCATAATTTCAAGGGTGTACTCATCTTCCCCATCCATCTTTACCAAACTCTCTGTGGTAATCCTGGCTTTTTTCTTCCGCAACATATCACAGCAAGTGTTGGCCACAATCCGATAGACCCAAGTTTGAAAAGAACTTTCTCCTTTGAAGGTACCAAGCGAACGATAAATCTTTAAAAAGCTTTCTTGAAGAGCATCCATGGCATCTTCCGGGTTGTTGAAATAGCGATACGCCATGCTGTAAGCTTTTCCTTGGCACGATAAAATGAGAGCTTCAAAATCACTCTCACTGCCCATTCTCGCCTTTTCAATTAATACCGCTTCCTCTTTGGAAATCGCCATGCCTTTTATTATATCCTTGTATATGCTATACTTTACCCAATAATTTTAGCTCATTTGGTAATATATTTCAAGAGGACACCCCCATGTATGATATGCACAGCCACAGCAATCACAGCGATGACAGTAGTACTCCCATGTTGCTCATGGTACAATCAGCCATCGATAAAGGATTACAAGGAATCGCTGTAACGGATCATTATGATCCGGATTACCCGACTCCCGAATTTGATTTTCTTCCGGATTTTAAAAAATATCAGGAAGAGATGGAATCTCTGGAAAGAAAATTTTCTAAGGATATCCAGGTAATTCGAGGTCTGGAAATCGGAATTCAACACGGGGATACCTTAAAAAAATGCAAGGATGCGGCTTCATCCTACCCTTACGACTTTCTGATAGGGTCCTTTCATTGCGCATTGGGGAAAGACCTATATGTAGATTATTTTGACCAACTTCCCTTGGAAGAATCTTATCATCGATTCTATCAATACATGGCAAACTGTTTGAGTGAATATGACGACTTTGATGTGCTGGGGCATCTGAATATAATCGACCGTTATGCCCCAGAAATTCCACCCGAAAACTTGTTCTTTGACGAAATCCAATCGATTCTTCGACTGTTAACAGAGCGGGGCCAGGGAGTCGAGATAAATACCAGCAGCTTTCGATATAATCTGGGAGACACTACCACACCCACCCGGAAAATCTTAGAAATATACCGGTCCATCGGAGGAGAAATTCTCACCGTAGGATCCGATGCCCATTCTCCTCGTCACGTAGGATATCGTTTGAATTGGGCCAAAGAATTTGCCAGATCCTGTGGATTTCGCTATTTGGCTCACTATAAAGACAGAAAGCCGATTATGGAGCCCATCGACTGACGACGGAGCCCCAATCTATTTGAAGTCAACCCTTTATTTGAAATCCGAAGCGGCCTTAAGTCCAAATGCAGGTTCCGCCTTACGAACCGCTCGATTTACCGCCAGGGCCATGACTTGGGCTGCCATAGCACCCAAGGCATCCGCGTTCACTTCTTTTTCTCCGGTAGATAATACAAAAATGGTATCTCCATCCGCAGAGGTATGAACGGGACGAATGGTTCTGGCATACCCATTATGAGCCATGGAAGCCAATTTGTTGGCTTGATCCTTGGTGAGTTTGCCATTGGTTATAATGCAACCCAAAGTGGTGTTTCCACTAAAGACGTTTCGATTGCCGGATATTTCGTTCTCCATAAGACTTTCTGTACAGTCTAACCGGGACCCATCCTCCGAAAGAATGCCTGCGATAGATGTTCCTGTTTCAACGTCTACAACATCCCCCAGTGCATTCACCGCTACCAATGCGGCTAGTTGTACCTCCCCCATTGCCACCGCATGGATTCCCAGACCAGACTTCATCATCCGCTCTACGCCCAGATATTTTCCTACCGTGGCCCCAGCTCCGGCCCCAACATTCCCTTCTGTCGGTTTGTTGGCCTCAGAAGCCACACAGGCGCGATATCCCATGTCTCGATCTGGGCGAATTCTGGGATCTCCTACTACCAGGTCAAATAAAGAAGCACCGCACACGATGGGAACCACACCCACTCCCACATCAAAGCCAATTCCCTTTTCTTCTAAATATTGCATGGCACCGTCACCAGCAGCAAGCCCATATGCAGATCCCCCAGATAACATGACACCGTGAATTTTTTGTACCATATTGATAGGCTTTAATAGCTCCGTTTCTCGAGATGCAGGTCCCCCTCCTCGTACGTCCACTCCGGCAACGGCGCCTTCTTCACATAAAATCGCTGTGCATCCGGTAGCACCCTCCGGACTCTCCGCATGCCCGATTCGTATTCCTTGAATGTCCGAAATTTGGATTTCTTTCATGATAAACCTCCTTTAGAAAAAGGGTGGGCTAAGCCCACCCTTTCTTAAATATTACTTCTATATTAAATAGCCAACAATGCCGGAATGGCTTGAATCAAAGCAATGATGACTCCCACAACCGCTTCACCGCCTAACAATCCGGACGCGATAATCAAACCATTTCCACCTTCTTCAAATTTGGGTGCAAACTTCTGAACGATGAATCGAGCCGCACCTCCGATAAAGGCAGTTAAGGACAGATAAAATGGTAGGTATACGCCAAGACCCAATGTCATGACCGGGAAATTCAGAATGTAAAGAACACATCCCACCACCAACCCGATGACGAAAGATGTCACATGAGGAATGCCTCCTACCATGGCCGCAACAGCTCCTGCTTGAGGCGCTACGAACATTTCCGGGTTACCAAATGCAGTGGGTCCATACGCTGTAAGTATTACATAGAACACTCCCACTGCCACAAATGCGCCTACCAACCCACCGATGACTTCGCCAATCCACTGTGCCTTGGGGTCCGATTTTAGAATATACCCGGCTTTGAAATCATTCATAACATCTCCAGCCAAACCACAAGCAATGGCAACGATTGCCGCCACGAAAAATGCTTCGGTTTCACCGATACTGGATACTGCTTTCGCCGCCAAAAGAACAATGATACCAAAAACTTCCATGGGGTTGATTCCGGATTGCCCAACCATCTGCGCCGACATAGAGGTTGCCAACCAAACTCCCAAGATGGTGATAATGCTAGCGATAACACCCATGCCGGTTAAAGTAGCAAATACCGCTGCTAACAAGACCATAACAATGGGAGCCCAACGCAAGCTGATAAATCCTTGACCCAAAGCTTCCTTACTGAACATGGGTCCAAAGATTTCTTTGGCCTTTGGAATAATTCCTTTTACTATAATTCCAATACCGGTTCCCACCATCAATCCGATTCCCAAGGATGATTTAATGGCCGCCGCGGTAGCTCCATCCCAAAGGCCGGCTTCCGTTCCACCCACCAGAATGCCAAAATCACCTATAATGGCACCCAAGAACCAAACACCCACGAAAATCGGGCCAACCACATAGCCAACGCCGATTAACATGGGAGACCACCAGATTCCTGCCAGAGATCCGTACCCCATCATTTTCGCATTTAGCCATGCTGCGGGGAAAGCAACAAACCAATCACGAATCACCGTAAAAATAGCAGCAAGACCCATGGAGGTAAATAGAATAATGGATTTTTTTCCTCCTTCATCTCCCACAATAAGAGTTTCTGCAGCAGCTTGGCCCATGGGATACGGGAGTTCCTTTGTCACAACAAAATATTTACGTATGAGTGCTGTAAAAATCAATCCCAATAGTACGCCGCCCAACACTACGATCATTAATTTTACCAGGTTTACATCGGCCTCCGGATTTAACATAAAAATACCAGGTAATGTGAATGCCAATCCGCCCGCGGTCATGGCACCGGCCGACATAGCCGTATGCGTTACGTTGATTTCATTGATGTTTGTTTTCCCAAATAGTTTTAGGAAAAACATGGAAACTAAGGCCACGAAGATAATGGGCCACGGTAATGCTCCCAGTTTCAGGGCAACGTACATAGAACTCATGGTCAAGACTACCGCACCAATAGCACCGATAATCATACCCCTAACGGTGAGCTGCTCCTTAAAGGAAGTGGCATAGGTGACACTTCTTTTTTCATCAGACATCGCAATTCCTCCTTTACAAATTTAGTGTAATAAATTACTAACAGAATAGCACAATCAATCCCGAAAGGCCACCCTATCTTTCATATTCCATGACTCCGTCCAAAAGAGTCATATCGACTTTTATATCGAGAATTTGCTCTGGGGGCAAATCAAGTATGGATTGACTTAAAACCACCAAATCTGCCAGTTTCCCAACCTCAATGGTTCCCTTACTATTTTCTTCAAAGCTAGCCCAAGCCCCGTGATACGTATAGGCACGAATGGCCTCTTCCAAAGATATGCACTGGGTAGAATCCACCCTTTGTTCCGTAATGCGGTCCACACGGTTCACACAAGCATCCAATATTTCCATACTTCCCACCGGGCCGGAAGGAGCATCGCTGGCCAATCCCACCTTCACCCCATAATCCAGCATCGTGCGCAATGCCATGAAATACTGCATTCGTTCCCCGTAATATTTTTCATAGTTTCTACCATTCCAAGCAATAAATCCCGGGTTACATGTGGGACATAATTCCAACCTGGCCATTCTCTTTACCAAATCTTCATCCACGATAGCGGTATGTTCAATTCGGTGCCGAAGATGGGGCTTGGGGTTCTTTTCAAAAGCCTTTTCATACCCTTCCACCATAAATTCAACGGCCAAGTCTCCCACCGCATGAGCGGTGGCCTGATTTCCACATTCATTTAAATGCTGAAGATAATCCCTCACTTCTTCTCGAGTCCACCCTAATATATAAGGCATCTGGGGATCATGACTATAAGGAGCTCTTGTAGCTGCAGAAGGCCCTCCGGAACCACCATCTATCATGAATTTGGACGACCCTATCCGAAAATATTCATCTCCCAGCCCGGTTTCCAGTCCCAAAGAGAGATAATGTTGATTTTCTTCTAAAGAAAAGGGTTTGCCAAAAACGCTATGAAGCATCATATATTCTCTGGGTTTAAATTTTCTTTCTCTACATAAACGCTGCATAATTTTGTAAGAAGTTGGGCCGAATTCTCCCGCATCATGGACCGAAGTAATGCCATGAGACAAAAGTAGATCGTTGGATTTCATTGCGGCAGCTACCTGCTGCTTTTCTGTATAATCCACCTTGCTCCACAACAAAAAATGAGTGTGATCCTTTACCATCCCTGTGAGACCACCCTTTTCTACCACCACCTCGTTATCCGGGTATTTCTTGGCATCCTCAGCAGATTTTACCCCGATTTCTCTTAGTGCCAGGGAATTATAGATGGAAATATGGCCGCAAGTTCTCATGCATTGAACCGGATTGTCCGGGGCCACTTGATCCAATTCTTCCAACGTAATATGTCGTTTCTCCTGAATGGAATTTTGATCATAGCCCATCATGGATATCCACTCTCCAGGTCCTCGTTTTTTCACCGCTTTTCGAATCAGATGAAGAATATCTTCGATGGACGGACAATTCTCATACGAGGTATCGATGATGGCCGCATCCTCTGTTCTTCCAAACAATCCATTGAGTATGGGGTGATAATGACAGTCAATAAACCCCGGCGTGACACTCCTACCACCCAAATCTATGATTCGGGTTTGGTCGTCGCAATAAAACAGCAAATCCTTGGTAGCCCCTACAAAAACGATGCGGTTTCTTTTGATTCCCACCGCTTCTTCCACTGCGTTCGTTTGGTTAACCGTAATAATATTTCCGTTAACTAGTGCCGTATCGATATATGAATGATCAAATACCATCTTTATGCCTCCTGCACCGGGGGAGCTTTTCTTTTTTCCAAATATCGAACCAATTCCGTCAGTACCTGATTCACAGGAGTCTCCACTTTACTACTATCTCCTTCCAACCATACTGCCCCATTGATTCGATCAATTTCTGTTTTTCGATGATTGAGAATATCTTGTAACATAGAAGATTTATTGGCTGAAGTTCCATGACACACTTGCTTCACATGGGCAAAGGGATCATCATAACTCAGTCGTATTCCCTTGGCTTCTGCAACCGACACCGCCTCCGCCACTGCCCTTTCCATAATGTTTAATAGCTCCGGATGTTGAAGTAACTCTCCATTGGTCAACGAAGTAATGGCTGTTAGCGGGTTGATTCCAACGTTTACTATCAATTTATCCCAAATCAAGCCCAAAATATTTCTGCTGATTTCTGTTTCCAGGTCCGCGTTCCCCAATAATTCATGTAATTTTCGGATACGGGGAGTCTCTTCGCCGTTCATCTCTCCAATAATCGTCTTCCCAAATCCAGCATGGCAAATCTCCCCCGGACCCTTCATATAGGCTCCATGAGCCGTTGTACCGCCCAACACATGTTCCAATCCGGCAATTTCACCGATTTTTTCAATATTTCCCAGTCCATTTTGTAAGGTAAGAATCCATGTGGCTGGGCCAAATAAAGCGCGGCTTTCCATAACCGCCTTTTCTGTCATGGTGGATTTAACAAAAACAATCGCCAAGTCCACTGGACCTACTTCCTCTGGGTCCAAACTTGCTTTCACCCTCGGATAATGAAGTCTTTCACCTTTTTCCTCCATCCACAGACCTTTTTCGTTAATGGTATCCACGTGTTCTTTCCAAATATCTAACAAATAGACTTGGTTGGATTCAATGGCCGATAGTTTCCCGCCATATAGGCATCCCATCGCTCCGGCACCAATTACTGCAATTTTCATGGAATTCACACCCCTCTTCCCATGGTTTAGTACAATTTATCCAGTTTTACATCTTTATTAAAGGAATACTCCGGGGAAGGAAACTCGCCGGAAAGTGCTTCGCGGTGAAAATCATTCAATGCATCTACCATGACTTTTCGTACTTGCGCATATTGTTTCACAAACTTGGGCTTGAATTCTCCATACATTCCCAATAAATCTTGGGTTACCAAAACCTGACAATCCACATGAGGCCCGGCACCAATTCCCAGCACCGGAACACTTACCGCTTCCGTAACAGCCTTTCCTACCACACTGGGCACGCATTCCAGTACCATAGAAAAAACACCACATTCTTCCAATGTTTTAGCATCCTCAATCAACTTCTGGGCACTTTCAGGAGTGCCTCCTTGAACTTTGAAGCCTCCTACCGCAGTAGCGGTCTGGGGAGTTAGTCCAATATGTCCCATCACCAATATCCCCGCGTTCACAATGGCTCTGATTCGACTGGCCATTTCCACACCACCCTCTAGCTTCACACAATCGCAACCCGTTTCTTTTATGAGTCGAACCGCATTGTGTACCGCCTGCTCATCGCTTTCATGATAAGAACCAAAGGGCATATCCCCTACAATCCATGTATTCGGTGCTCCCTTTACTACAGGCCTGATATGATGAACCATGTCATCCATGGTGACCGGAGTGGTGCTGGCATATCCCAACATTATCATTCCCAGGGAATCTCCTACTAATATGATTTCTACTTCGGAATCATTTACGATGGATGCCATTGTGTAGTCATATGCAGTAACATAGCTGAACTTTCTTCCTTCTTCTTTGAATTTCTTAAAATCCATCACCGTCATTTTCTGTTTCTCGCTCATAACTTCCCCCTCATCTCATTTGCTTCGCATAAAATAACATTATAGGAATATCATTATAAAGCATAATCCTGACAAGGTCAGGATTATGTTTATTGTTTTCATGAGTTCTATTCTTCTTCTAATGATTGGTTACAATTGTGATATACTTTCTGTACATCATCATTTTCTTCCAACTCATCAATAATTCGTTTCAAGTTTTTCCTGTCACCCGGCGTTTCCGGGCATGCCTCCATGCCAGGCAAGTATTCTACATCCGCCTCCACAAAAGCATATCCTTTTTCCTGTAAAGCCGCCGTCACCTGGCTGAAATTCTCTGGCGGTGTCAAGATTTCAAAGCTATCTTCATAAACGATGAAATCCTCTGCTCCTGCTTCCAGAGCGGCTTCCATCAGGGCTTCTTCTTCGACACCTTCCGATTTTTCTATGACGATGAGCCCTTTTTGAGAAAACATGTAACTAACGCAACCGGGCGTTCCTAGATTCCCTCCAAATCGGTCCAATATATGCTTTACCGCAGAGGTGGTTCGATTCTTATTGTCCGTTAACACCTCCACCATGATTGCTACACCTCCTGGCCCGTATCCCTCAAATGAACCGGATTCGTAACTCTCGCCTGCCAACTCCCCCGTGCCTTTTTTAATGGCCCTGGAAATATTGTCATTGGGCATATTAATAGCCTTTGCCTTATCAATGGCATGCTTCAATGAGATATTGTACTCCGGGTCACCTCCGCCCTTGGCGGCTACCGTAATGGCTCGAGCATATTTGGTAAATAGTGCCGCTCGTTTCGAATCTTGTGCCGACTTACGGCCGGCAATTGTTCCGTGTCTACCCATTGGAGACACCTCCCCACTTATTTATATGAAATATTTACAAAAATTATACTATTTTGGACCCTTTTTTTCAAGGTTTTTATGGGCAGTTGCCATCATCAGCTTGATACGATTCAATTGATTTACGTCGGAAGCCCCCGGATCATAGTCAATGGCCGCTACGTTGGCATAGGGGTTTCTCTTTCGAAGAGCCTTCATAACGCCCTTTCCACTAATATGATTGGGCAAGCAGGCAAATGGTTGTAAACACACCACATTTTCCACACCGGAATCAATTAAGTCTACCATTTCTCCTGTCAACAACCATCCTTCTCCAAATTGGTTACCCAGCCCAATAATTTCGGAGGCCTTTTCCGCAATTTCCGGAATGTACATAGGTTCTTCAAATCGCAAGCTATCTCTTAATGCCCTGCGAGCTGGTTTTCGAAACCACTCAACCACTCCGATGCCCATTTTATTTCCTCTCATGACTTTGTAGTCTCCACTGAGATGTCGATAATTATACTCTTTTGAATACATACCGTATAAGAAGAAATCCACCAAATCCAATACCACCGCTTCTCCACCTTCTTGTTCAATAATTCCAACAATATCATTGTTGGCCGTGGGATGATACTTCACCAAAATCTCTCCAACAACGCCCACTCGCGGCTTCTTAACATCCGCTAGAGGTAGCAAGTCAAAATCTCTCACAATCTTCTTCAAAATACTTCGATATGAAATCAAACTTCCCGATTCCACATTCTCTTTGGCTACTTTCGCCCACTTTTCATATAATGCATTGGCGGAACCCGGCACTTTTTCATAAGGCCTGGTAGCATACAACACGCGCATAAAAGTATCGCCATAAATACCGGCCATCAATACTTTTTTAATCAAGCCGTAGGACAGCCGAAAACCAGAATTTGCTTCTAATCCTACGATATTAACACTGACCACGGGAATCTGTTCCATTTCCAAGTCTTTCAGTGCTTTTCGGAGCAAAGAAACATAATTGGAAGCTCGACATCCGCCTCCCGTTTGCGACATAAACACCGCCGTGCGATTCAAGTCATACTCTCCGGATTTCAGGGCAGAAATTATCTGCCCTAATGTTACTATAGTAGGATAGCAAGCATCATTGTTCACATAACGAAGCCCTTCTTCCACAGCATTTTTATTGACTGGAGGTAATAATACCGCATTGTATCCGCTGGTTCTCAAAGCAGCTTCTACAAAATCAAAATGAATGGGCGACATTTGTGGCATAAGCAGCGTATAGTTTTCTTTCTTTCTCATGGAGGAAGTGAATTCCTTGCGATGATAGCCACTATAATTCATAGAAGGTAATATATTGTTTTTTTCCCTTTCTTTCATGGCTGCTTTCAGGGAACGAATTCTAATTTTGGCAGCACCTAAATTGGAACCTTCGTCAATTTTCAGAACGGTATAAAGCTTATTGTTATTTTCCAGTATTTCCTCCACTTGGTCTGTGGTTACTGCATCCAAGCCGCATCCAAAACTGTTGAGCTGAATCAATTCCAAATTTTCTTGAGTTCCCGTATATTGCGCGGCTCGATACAATCGAGAATGGTACATCCATTGGTCTAAAACACGAATAGGGCCGGGCAGGGTTCCCATAGGAGCCACACCATCTTCCGTCAATACGGCCATGCCAAAGCCTACAATCAATCGATCAATTCCATGGTTGATTTCCGGGTCCAGATGATAAGGCCTTCCGGCCAATACAATCCCTTTTCGATGATTTTCCTGAATCCATTTTAATGTTTTCTCGGTTTGGACCTGAATATCCCTTTTAAAGCGAACATCTTCCTTTCTGGCCTTATCAATGGCTATATGAATGGCTTCTCGCGAAAACCCCTTCTCCTTAAAAATCTCAAATAACTCCCTTTCCAAAAATTCATCCTGATCATAAGGAAGAAACGGATGTAAAAACTCCACCCCATTCTCTTTGAAAAGATCGTCCATATTATTGCCGATTACTTCGGAATATGTGGCAACCACCGGGCAGTTGTAATGATTGTCCAAGGAACTTTCCTCATCGCGCTCATAGTTGATGCTCGGATAGAAAATAATGGGAACATCATTTTTTACCAGCCATCGGATGTGGCCATGAACCAACTTGGCAGGATAACATGCTGTATCCGAAGAAATGGTATCCATGCCGGACTCGTAAATACCTTTGTTGGAATGAGGCGATAGGACAACTCGATACCCCAATTCATGAAAAAATGTAAACCAGAATGGATAGTTTTCATACATGTTGAGCACCCGTGGAATTCCAATGACTCCTACGGAGTCTTCCATCTCTCGAGGTGTGTATGAAAACAATCGACGATATTTGTAATCATACATGTTGGGAATATCCAGAGAATGAGTTTCCTTTCCTTCTCCTCTCTCACATCGGTTCCCCGTAATGAAACGTTCCCCGTCGCCAAATGAGTTTACGGTCAATAAGCAGTTGTTTTCACAGCGATTGCACCTTGTATGCGAAGTTTTTACTTGGAATTTTTGAAGTGCTTCCGGTTTCAACAAAGTAGATTCTCCATGGCCGGAATAGCTTTCCTTGGCCAGCAAAGCAGCGCCATAAGCTCCCATAATTCCGGCAATATTCGGTCGAATCACCTCTCTTCCCACAATGTGCTCTATAGCCCGTAATACCGCATCATTCAAGAAGGTGCCCCCTTGAACCACGATTTTTTCTCCCGCCTCTTCCGGATTTCTCAACTTGATAACCTTGTATAGTGCATTCTTAATCACACTATAGGACAGCCCAGCAGAAATATCTCCGATGGTGGCTCCTTCTTTCTGCGACTGCTTGACCTTAGAGTTCATAAATACGGTACAGCGCGTCCCCAAGTCTACCGGGGCCAAGGCAAATAAAGCTTCATTAGCAAAAGAGGGGGCGTCCATATTCACACTCTTCGCATAGGTTTCAATAAATGAACCACATCCGGAACTACATGCTTCATTCAGCATAATGCTATATATGGCACCGTCCCGTATCCGCATGCATTTCATATCTTGACCACCAATATCAAGGATGAACTCCACACCCGGAAGGAATTCTTCCGCTGCCTTGTAATGGGCCATGGTTTCGATTTCGCCCAAATCGGCGTGAAGCGCCGTTTTAATCAATCCTTCTCCATATCCCGTCACACAGGCTTGGGCGATATACGCTTGCTCTGGAAGCATCCCATACAATTCCGACATCATTTCTATGCAAGCTTCCAAGGGTTTTCCTTCATTGGAACGATAATACTGATAGACCAGGTTCTTATGAAAATCCATCAAAACAGCCTTTGTGGTGGTAGATCCGGCATCAATGCCCAAGAAACAAGGCCCTGTAACTTGTTGAATATCCAACAATTCCACCATATTACGATTGTGTCGCCTACGAAATACTTCATACTCCTCCCTGGAGTGAAATAGTGGCTTCAGGTATTTGGCTTCGTTGAGTTCCGTAGGGTCCTTTTCCTTTAAGCGAGCCATCAATAGTTTCGTGGAAATCGGACTATATTTATCAGATAGAAGAGCCGCCCCGATGGCCACGAAATACTGAGAGTTTTCCGGAAAAATCACTTGGTCTTCTTCCAACTCCAAAGTTTCAATAAAACGTTTCCTTAATTGTCCAAGAAAGAATAGTGGCCCTCCCAAAAAAGCCACGTTGCCACGAATGACTCTTCCACAAGCCAATCCGGATATGGTTTGGTTCACCACTGCCTGGAAAATGGAAGCGGCCAAATCCTCCATAGAAGCGCCTTCATTAATGAGAGGTTGGATATCCGTTTTTGCAAAAACACCGCATCGGGCAGCTATGGGATAAATGATGCTGTAATTTTCAGCAGCTTTATCCAAGCCTTCGGCATCCGTATTTAATAAAACAGCCATTTGATCGATAAAGGCTCCCGTCCCACCGGCGCAGGTTCCGTTCATCCGTTGCTCAATAGAAGGACGATAAAAGGTTATCTTTGCATCTTCTCCACCCAGTTCAATGGCGACATCTGTTTCCGGAATTAAGGTTTCAACGGCTTTGCTGGCAGAAATTACTTCTTGTTCAAAAGGGATACCCATGATTTGTGACAAGGATAAACCGCCGCTTCCTGTGATAACCACATGAACCTCTTCTTCGCCACGATATTGATAAAGGCCTTCTAACAAATCCGCTACCTTTGCGAATACATTGGACATATGTCGTTCATACACGGAATATATGATACTTCCCTCTGCATCCAATAACACCAGCTTTACCGTGGTGGATCCTACGTCAATACCTAATCTCACTGTTCTTCCATCCTCACCTTTAGTTTCTTTTCTCTATGCTTCTACTAATTCATCTTTCAAAGCCTAAAACACCAAATTATTATACCATAAATTTTCGTCAGGTACAGTTGCAACATTCTATTTATCATAAAGGCAACTACTGGCCAAACTCACCACAATCCATCCCACATATTCTTTATCTCCCAGGTTGACGTGCCTTCATGGTTTCACCATTGAAATTTAGTATAAAACGGAATATAATAACCACTTGTGGGAACACCCAATATTATAAGTATGGAAAGGATTTTTATCATGGAACAACACGGTAAAAACAAAATGGGTATCATGCCAGTGGGCAGACTTACCGTTACTATGGCATGGCCGGCTATGTTATCTATGTTCATCCACTCACTATACAACGTGGTGGACAGTATTTTCGTGGCTACCGTTTCCGAATCTGCCTTAACCGCCATCACGCTGGTGTTTCCTATTCAAATCCTGATTATTGCATTAGCCGTTGGTACCGGCATCGGGGTGAACTCATTGATTGCCAGAAGATTAGGGGCCCATCGATATGATGAGGCGGACCAGGCGGCAAGCCATGGCTTACGTTTGGCACTCCTTAACTGGTTAGTATTTGCCTTATTTTCGCTGCTTTTTGCCGCACCCTATATCAAAGCTTATAGCGAGACATCTTTTATCATAGAACAGGGAACCTTGTATCTGCAAATTACCACCGGGTTTTCTATTTTTATTTTCCTTCAAATAAATACCGAAAAGGTCCTTCAAGCCACCGGAAATATGGTTTTCCCTATGCTTTGCAGTATGACCGGTGCCATTATTAACATCATTTTAGACGCCATTCTTATCTTTGGTCTGGCGGGATTTCCAGCCCTAGGGGTATTGGGAGCGGCCATTGCCACTGTAATCGGACAATTCTTTTCTATGATGTTGG
>CALFUG010000312.1 GCA_937928455.1 uncultured Clostridia bacterium | reverse complement strand
GAAAGGTTATGATTCGAGTTGGCGTGGATATTGGCGGCACGAAAATAAAGGTGGGACTGGTGAAGGAAGAAGATGGGGCGCTTCTGACCAAGGGAAAATTTCCCTTTGTTCATGAAGGGTATGAATTGGTTTTTCAACAAATAGCCGGAGAAATTAATCGACTTCTGGAAGAGGCCCACCAATCCATAGAGCAGGTGGGTTCCATTGGCCTGGCGGTGCCGGGCAGCATCGACACAAGACAGGGAAGAGTGCTCCACGCCCATAATCTGGGCTTTCATGACGTACCGGTGGTGGTTGCTATGAAACAATACTTTCCGGAGATTCCCGTCTATGTGGGAAACGATGCCAATGCGGCCGCTTTGGGAGAATTATGTTGTGGTGTATTTCAAGGGTATCGTACCGCGGTGCTGTTAACCATTGGTACCGGTGTAGGAGGCGGCATCATATGTGAGGGAAAAATGTTTAACGGAGGCCGGGACCATGGTGTAGAACTGGGCCATATGATGTTGAAATATGGTGGGATTCAATGTAGCTGCGGGAATTATGGGTGCGTGGAGTCCTATTGCACTGCCACCTGGTTAATTGAGGAAGGCCGAAAATTGATACAGGAAGGAAAGGATAGTCTGGTGGTAAAAAGGGCGGAAGGAAATCCGGACAAGGTGGACGGGAAACTGGTGGTGGATGCGGCTCGAGATAAAGATCCGTTGGCCATGGAAATTATGGAAACCTTTGTGGATAACCTGAGTGCCGCCATCACGTCCATCAATGCGTTAATGGATCCGGAAATTATTGCCATCGGCGGAGGAATTAGTGGTGCAGGGGACATTTTGTTCCAGCCCTTGCGTGAAAAGGTAAAGGAGAAATCCTTTTTCAAAGTAGAGTACAACATCGTACCGGCCCATCTGGGAAATGATGCAGGCATTATCGGTGCGGCCAATCTATATCATAATGGTGTGTAAAACCGAAGAAAGGGGGACAGAAACATTGCACCAAGCCATAACAGTTGGTATAATTAAAGTGTTGTTAAACCGTCCCGAACTGGGCAAGTAAAGAGGAGGAAAAGAAATGAAGAAGAAAGTATTCGTATTTTTGCTGGTAGCCATGTTAGCCATGACCGCTTTTGTTGGTTGCGGTGGTGGTGAAGCGGAAGATCCCGGTGAAGCCGCTTACAAAGTAGGAATTTTGGCCCCGGCGGTTACTCACGGTTGGGTAGCTGCGGTAGCCTATAACGCAGAACTTCAGTGCCAGGAAATGGGCCTGGATTATCAAGTGCAAACATCTACCAATGCGGAAGAAATGACAGCACAGTTGGAAGACTTGATGACTTGGGGCGCAGAAGCAATCGTGGCATTCCCGCAATGGCAAGGAATGGAAGTTCCCATTCAAGAAGCCATTGATGCAGGTGTTGTTGTTGTAAACTTTGATATTATGATCGATGCAGAAGGCATTTACCTGGTAACGGGTGATAACTATGATATGGGTGTACAGGGTGCTCATTACATCCTGGAGAAGATTGGTCCCGAAGGTGTGGTTGTCACACTTCCCGTTCCCACATCCGGTTCCGTATCTGAGTTGAGAATGGCCGGCTTTGCAGATACCATGGCGGAGTTAGATCAGAACTGGACCATTTTAGAGTACGCAACGGCGTTTACTCGGGAAGATGGTTTGGCAGACTTTGCGGATATTCTAGCAGCCAATCCTCAAATCGACGCGGTTTACTCCCTGGATGACGAAACATCGATCGGTGTTATTCAAGCCATTACCGAAGCCGGCAGAACCGACATCAAGGTCATCACCGGTGGTGGTGGAAACCAGGAATACTTCAACATGATGCCGGAATATCCGGATATGTGGGTCCAGTCCGCATTGTATTCTCCTGCCATGGTGAAAGAAGCCGTGAAGATGGCAGTGGATGTACTAGATGGAAACGAAGTGGAATCCCCAATGGTGATTCCTACCAGCATTGTTGACAAAGACAATTACGAAGAGTATTTGGATGCCAATTCCCCGTACTAGGCATTAGGGGATAGTGGACCTAGGCAGGAAAAAGGTATCAGGCTAGATTCGTAGATACCAAAGACATAAAGTCCATACGTTCGATAAGCAGTAAATAGCTGGGGGCTATGGCTATGCCATAGCCCCCTTTGAGAAAGCAAAGTGAGAAAGGTAGAACTCCATGAAGTTGGAAATGCTCAACATCGTAAAATCTTTCGGTGCCAATGATGTCCTAAAGGATGTGAATTTCTCCTTAGAGGGGGGAGAGGTTTGTGCCCTCTTAGGAGAAAATGGTGCGGGTAAATCTACCTTGATGAACATATTGGGGGGCGTAGTATTGGCAGATTCCGGCCGCATTATCATTGATGGCCAGGAGCGACACTTTAATAAACCCCTGGACTCTTTGGATGCAGGCATCGGATTTATTCATCAGGATTTGAATTTGATTGATGATCTGGCAGTATATGAAAATATGTTCATTAACCATGAGTTGAAAAAAAGAAACGGACTCCTGGATATTTCCACCATGTGTGATCGATGTGAAGAAATATTCGAGAGAATGGATGTAAAAATAGATCCCAAAACCATGGTGAGAGAGTTGGATGCCTCCTACAAACAAATTGTGGAAATTGCCAGAGCTCTCATGATGGAGGCACAAATAATTATTATGGACGAGCCCACCACCTCCCTGACAGAACCGGAAATCGAAAGAGTTTTCGCGATGATGGAAAACCTGAAGGAACAAGGGGTGGGTATGGTGTTTATTTCCCATAAGCTGAAAGAAGTAGTTCATATTTGTGACCGCTATACCGTGTTACGAGACGGAGATATGGTAGCGGAAGGCATGGTAAAGGATGTGACCGTAAATGATTTGGCCAAATTTATGGTGGGCCATGAGGTGAGAACGGAAAGCCTTCAGCGGGAACGTTCCTTGGGGGAGGAAGTGCTCCGGGGAGAAAATATGTCCTTTCAACGATGCTTTAAGGATGTGAGCTTTTCCCTTCGGGCTGGAGAAGTTCTGGGATTTACCGGTCTTTTGGGAGACGGACGAAGTGAGTTGTTTCGAACCGTGTTTGGATGCAACACGGAATACCGGGGCGGAATCTACCTGGATGGTAAAAAGATGCGAATAAAAAGTCCGAAGCATGCATTGGAGTTGGGCATTGGATATTTACCCCGGAACCGAAAGGAAAATGGCATCATCAAAGACATGAATATTCTGGAAAACGGTACCGTGGTTATTTGGCCTAGGTTGGTACGACGCTTTCTCATCAATCGCAACTTGCAGAGAGAGAAATTTCAAGCCAATGTGGATGGGTTACGTATCAAGTTGGAAAATGACACCGATAGAATCGGAAGCCTCTCGGGAGGCAACCAACAAAAGGTGGTGTTGGCCAAATGGCTTTCCGCCGATCCCAAGGTACTGATATTGGATAATCCCACCCAAGGGGTGGATGTGGGTGCCAAGGAAGATATCTATGACATCATATTGGACTTAGCCGATGCGGGCATGGCAGTGGTAGTTTTGTCCAGTGAAGCCCAGGAAATCATTCGGGTTTGCGACAGAGCCCTGGTAATGTATCATGGAGAAATCAGAGGAGAAGTTTCCGGAGATGTGATGACAGAAGAAAATATCATGCGGCTTGCCACCGGCGGCCAAGTCAAACAGATAGGAGAAGCGGAACATGGAAGTAATTAAAGAGAAGGGAATGCAATTTGGAGGCTGGTTCAAGTACAACTGGATTAACAACCTGTTATTCAGTACCGCCATCATATTGCTTGTCATGTTGATTCTTCAAACCCAAGCACTAGGTTTTCATTACGATTCCTTTGGAGACTGGTTTGCGGCATGGAGCCGGAACTTAACCAATGTGCTGCGAAACAACGCGGGAAT
>CALFUG010000311.1 GCA_937928455.1 uncultured Clostridia bacterium | reverse complement strand
AACGCTGGTTCAAAGGTCTACCCTCCTATGTATCGAAATGCGCAATGGCAGACAGAGCGCCACTCTTCCGGATGGTAGGATTGGCGGGTTGTCGAATTGTCTGCTGGTCTTGAATTTATACATCTCTATCGTAAACTCTGAATGCTATCCGCAATTCTACGGGCAATCAAAGGATTATTCATGGTATAAAGATGGATACCATCCACTCCGTTGGCAATCAAATCAACAATTTGATCCACCGCATAGGCAATGCCGGCGTCCCGCATAGCCTCCGGATTGTTTTCATATCGATTCATCATCTTGGTAAATTTAGCCGGCAAGCTGGCTCCACACAGGGAAACCATCCGTTCAATTTGCCGTTTGTTCACCACCGGCATAATCCCGGCTTCTATGGGAACGGAAATCCCTTCTTGCCGTGCCTTTTCCACAAATCCGTAGAACGTATCGTTCTCAAAAAACAACTGGCTTACCAAATGTTGGGCCCCGGCCTCCACCTTTTCCTTTAGGCGAATCAAGTCCCCTGCTACCGAGTCTGCTTCCGGGTGGCCTTCCGGATAACAAGCGGCAGATATTCCCATGGAAGAACCCTCCGGGTCCTCCTTCAGATACCGAATGAGATCCATGGCATAGGAAAAATCCTCCTGCCGCGGCACCTCCGGCGAAATATCCCCCCGTAAAGCCAGTACGTTTTCAATATTATTCTCCCGGAATTGATGAATAATATCTTTCACATTTTCCCGGGTGGAATTGACACAAGTTAAATGAGCCAGCGCTTCAATCCCATATTCGTTCTTAATGCGGGCTGCTATCTGGCAGGTGGAGGAATCTGCTGTGTTCCCACCGGCTCCGTAGGTTACACTGATAAAGTCCGGATGGAGGTCTCCCAGTTCCTCCAAGGTTTGGTATATGGTTTCGATAGGGCTGGTTCGTTTGGGAGGAAATACCTCCAGAGAAAATACGGTTTTCCCCGGCTGAAATAACGATGAGATTTTCATAATACCCCTCCTTCTATAATCCAATAGTATATCACAAATTCTCTCAAGACACACACAACACCACAAAAAGAGCCCCCCGTAAGGAGAGCTCTTTGGTGTCTTAGAATCGAACGATTAAAATCCTTTGTCCTCTTTCGAGGTCCTATAGCTTAAACTTTTTCTTTGCCGCCGCAATGGATTCATCCAATGCTTTCAATACGTAATCGATGGTGTCATATTCCAATACTGCAGGGGGCTCAATTCGAACGGTCTTGGCATTCACCAAGGTACCGGCTACCATAACCTTATGAGCAAACAAGTTCTTGGTTACTTCGTAGCCCACCTCTGCTTCCGGGAATTCCATACAGATCAGGAGACCAGCCCCACGATAGGTCTTTAACACGGTGGGGTATTTTTTCTTCAGCTCTTTCAGCCCCTTCATGATGTAGTCGCCTTTTACCTGGCAAACCTTGGGGATGTCGTTTTCCAACATATATCGAATGGTGGAAATGGCTGCGGAGCAAGCCAAGGGGTTTCCGCCAAAGGTGGGGGATCCCAAAATCCAAGGATTGTCAATCAGCTTATCAACCCACATTTTCGGTCTGGCAATGATTCCCGTAATGGGCATGATGCCGCCACCGAAAGCTTTTCCGTATGTCATAATGTCCGGTGTCACGTCTTCGACTTCACAACGCCACATGGTTCCAGTTCGCCCCATACCGGTCTGGATTTCGTCTACGATCATAGCCACACCGTACTTGTCGCAAATCTTTCGAACGTCCTTTAAATATCCCTTGGGAGGAATGATAACACCGGCCTCACCCTGGATGGGCTCGATAATAACGCCGGCCACCTTTTCACCTACGGTCTGTAGATTCTTAATAGCAGCTTCCATGGCATCTGCATTGCCATATTCCACATGCTGAACCTGCTGAATCAGGGGGGTATAATCTTCTCGATATGCTCCCTTTCCACCCATGGAAATAGCGCCCATGGACTTGCCGTGGAATGCTCCTACTGTGGAGATATACCATCGGCCGCCGGTGGCCAGCCTTGCCAGCTTCAAAGCCATTTCAATGGCTTCTGCTCCACCGTTGGTGAAGAAGCAATACTGAAGATCTCCCGGGGTGATCATGGCCAACAGCTTTGCCAAATATCCTCGGAGCGGGTCTACCAGCTCTTGGGAATGCAAGGCATATCGGTCTAATTGACATTTTACAGTTTTCAAAATTTCGGGATTTCGGTGGCCGCAGGTGTAGATGCCGAAACCGCCCAAGCAGTCGATAAATTGAGTGCCATACAGGTCCTCAAAATGTTCCTCGGAGTCTGTCCATTCAACGAAGGCAGCATCCGTGGATACCGATTTTCGATATTCCAACCAGCCCGGGTTTACGTTCTTGTTGAAGTTATCGATGGAATCTTTTACAATCCTGTCTTTTTCTGCAGTCGTCAGCTCTGATTTTTCGATGTAGTTTACGATTCGTTTCGCTTCTTTCAGAGCTTTTTCTTTGTTCATTGCAGTCATTTTTTATGACCTCCTTTGACTTACCTAATTAACATAAGTTTTGTTGATATTTCCTGCGCAGATTTATTTTATCCCTTTTAATATGAAGCCGCAAGTGTTTGGTCATCTTTTCCTTCCATACTTTGAAAAGTCCCCAACTTGGTATGAGTTTTTTCGCAAGGAAGTACAAAATATGCTACAATGAAATCATGAAAAACGGGAAGCATTTTTTCTATGGAATCTTACTGGGAATCGCCAATGCCATTCCCGGGGTATCCGGTAGTACCAT
>CALFUG010000310.1 GCA_937928455.1 uncultured Clostridia bacterium | reverse complement strand
CAGACCCAACATTTTTTCTCACTTTGAATTATCGACTTCATATTCGCCCTCCCAACTTTCGGGTTCCCACATATTATCTTCGGTCAATCCGCAATCAGGGCAACATTCTTCATATTCGGCGGGTATGTTTCTTGTCGCAGGAACCGTCATGCAACGGATCGTGTCAATATTCATCCCACAGTTCGGGCAGTACAATTTCATTCTTCCCTCCTCGGCAAAGCCCCATCCAATAAACACTTCCGCAACACCTTTAAGTCTTGTAGATATTCACGGATAAAATCCTCGCTATATTCAATTTTGTGATAGCCTATTCTCTCTGGGTCTATCTCATTAAAGAAATTTTTATAATCGGAATCTGTCAATTGATAGCTTACGATATACAAATCCTTGGTGTTCATGGCGAACATTTCCACTTGTGCTTGTTGCCAGTAAGCTTTCGTGACGGAAAATTTACCTTTGTATGTTTTAACCTCGTAGATGGTTCCGTCTTTATCTCCGTCATAATTAACCCGCAACAGAAGTTCTTTAACGATAATTTGGTGGTCTTTCCTAACACCGGAAATCGTGTCTAATATCCTGTGTTCGTAATGGGTGCCAACCCTCATGGCCTTGGTGGTGATTTTGTTAGTTTTTAGACCCAACTTTTCAAGCCACCATGATTTAAATGTTTTGGTATTCCAATTTCCAGTTATGAAGTGGGTATCAGATGCACCAAACCACCCGGAGCGGTCTTGGTTGGTAATCATAGTTTTTTTATCGCCCTCTCTAATCTGTCTAAAATGTGATAGTGCTTCATGTAAATTCCGAATTGTTCTTCATCTACTTTTAACTTTTCGCATATTTCAGGGATGGTTAAACCGCTCTCCAATTTAACAGTCAGAAGCTTCTCCACTCGCTCCTTGACTTTCATAATATTGTGGGAGTATAGATTTTCTTCCTCGGTGATTTCAGGGGGTTCCTCCGAACCTTTAAGCCACAACTCAAACCCTAACCCGGTGCGGATCGCCACCCCCTTAACAAACGCTCTTGCTTGGGCATTGGATAATCTCAATTGATTGATAGTATCCTCTCTCACCACATATACTCCATTCAAAAGTGGGAAGTTTTGGATAAATTCCATATCATCAATGACTATTCGAACCCTCACCTCAAAGCATCGATTCTTGTTACCTTTGGAATCCGAAAATGGAATGTCTGTCATAAATAAAGTAGAGCCTGTTCTTTCGTTTACCAGCGGTTCAAAATAAACGGTTTCGGCTCCATTTTCGTGTAGAAGTTCTTTACATTTCGCCCAATTCAGATAAGGAACGGTAATTTTATTTCCTTTGTCATCCTTGGCTTCTCGCTTTTCACAAAATGGTAAGATGTCAATTTGTCTTAATTCACTATAAGTTTTCAGCATTTTATTTCCTCCTATAAATTACTGTGTCCCTATCGGTTTCCTTGTCAAAAGCACTTCCGC
>CALFUG010000309.1 GCA_937928455.1 uncultured Clostridia bacterium | reverse complement strand
GGTGGACTCTTCCGAAGTATGAATGATTAAATCGAAATCTGGATTTCCATTTTCCAAATCCGTTGCGATTAAAACAGCAATCTTGCCATTTTCCCCATCAGTAATCTCCTTCACCACCCCACTGTGAACCGCATATTCTTCGTCATACCAGGTTACGTGGTTCTTATCAATTTCCAGCCCCTTGTCCAATATAACGGAAAGGAACTCGGCCGGTACCATGGTTCGGTTTTCTACCAATACGGGAGCATGACTTAAAGATGTGGGTGCCATCTTATTCTTAAAGTAGGCATTCTCACCAATGGTAATCTTTGTCCACTGTGCATCCTTTGATATTTCCACAGACCTACTTACTCCATCCCATTTCACCACATATCCCATCTCCTCAAGCATGGCTCTCAGTGGAAACATGGTGATTCCGTTAATCTCTTGGGGAACCACATCAAAGTTGATGGCTTGACCCTGGTACGATGCCGTCCACTCTAGAGTTTTATCCTCCCAACCATCCTTTGATAGGTCTGCCTCTCCAAAAGCCGTTCCGGCTATGGACAATAACAACCCCAATGTCAACAATACAGTTAAAATTTTCTTCATAAAATCTCCTCCCTATTATTCAGTTACTTACCGTATCATAGACGGAGGTCTCAAGAAAAGGTTCCCATAACAATTACCGGTTAGTCTTGATCATCCAAGGCCAGCTTTACTGCCGCCTTCGCATGAATATCGGTAGTATCGAAAAGGGGCAATGGACTACCCTCTTGTTGAAGCAGCAATCCCAGTTCGGTGCATCCAAGAATCACACCTTCCGCTCCTTCTTCAGCCAGCTTACCCACTACAGATAGAAGCACTTCTTTTGATGAACTGGATTGTATGCCCATACAGAGTTCTTGAAAAATAATATGGTTAATCTGTTCCATATCCTTCTCATCTGGAACCAACACGGGCAATCCAGCCGCTTCTAGTTTGTCCCGGTAGAATTGTTGTTGCATGGTATATTTAGTCCCAAGCAGCGCTACTATTTTGATGTTATGACGGTGTAATTCATCTGCCGTAGCTTCTGCAATATGTATTAGAGGAACTCGGATCGATTCTCTGACTTGTTGCGCTACTTTGTGCATGGTATTGGTACCAATCAAAATCATGTTTGCACCCGCTTGCTCTAGTC
>CALFUG010000308.1 GCA_937928455.1 uncultured Clostridia bacterium | reverse complement strand
ATCCGAAGCTGTAGGCCCCCGAGGTTTTTCCCGGATGTTCGTACACATCAACCCAACGGGATTGAATTCCTTTTGCCACAACGTCCAAATATGCATCTCCCAGAGGAGATAACCCTTCCAACATAGTGGAGACGGCATCTTCAAATGATACATCTTCCTCCGGCAAGGTGAATAAGGGCACATAAATATCATACATTTTCAGTTCTTCACAAGATAATGTATTCTTACGAATCTCCATATATCGATGCATGCTGGGTAGGGAAGTGCGTACCTGTTCCACCAGATTGTCGTAGACGGAGACGGAAATATTGTCATTCGACAAGGAGCTGGTTCTGGCATCCGGATAATTTCGGAGCTTTGCAAACACACCATTGGTTCTTACGTTAAAATCATATGCAGTTGCCAGTGTGTTCTGGTAGGTTTGATAAGGCGCATACATCTTTTCGAAAGCGGATTTCCGGACATCCCGATTCTTGGATTCCATGAAGCGGATATAGTTGCCATGTGTGAGTTCCTCTTCTTGTCCATCAGCGTTTACTATGGTTCCGAACTTCATATCCGCATTGTTAAATGCCGTAAAAATCTCAGAAGGTGCATGTAATACCTGACCGGAAAGGGCAATGATTCTTTCTTCTGCTGGGGACAACACATGGTCCTTTTGGCGAAACAGGTCTTCCAGATAGTGGCGATACTTTTCAAGGGCCTGGGATTCCTGGATATAGGCTTCTATTTTTGTATATTCCTGTTGAATCAATTCCGGCACAACGAAAGAGAGGCAAGTGGATATTTCGGATAGCATCACATTGGATTGCCCCGCCATTTCCACATAAACCGGGTTTCTATTGTCCTCATCTTTTCTCATTCTGGAGTAGACATAAACTTTCTCTGCTTTTTGCCAAATCTTATCTTTTTTCTCTAGAATTTCCAATAGAATAGTAGCGGAGGAGGCCACTTTTCCCTGATAACCATTCATCTCCTTGGCCATTTCCAAAGCCTCTTGATAATCCCACCTCCATTGGTTTTCATCGGGATACATATCTTCCAGATTCCACCGATATTTTTCGTTTGCATCTTGTCTTTTTATGCCATTTTCTTTCGTCATTCTATCACTCCTGTTTGTTTACTTTAAAAGAGCCTTCATGTATAATAATGGTTGTATTAT
>CALFUG010000307.1 GCA_937928455.1 uncultured Clostridia bacterium | reverse complement strand
ATAATACAACCATTATTATACATGAAGGCTCTTTTAAAGTAAACAAACAGGAGTGGTAGAATGACGAAAGAAAATAGCATAAAAAAACAAGTGCAGATCCATAAGTATCGGTGGAATTTAGAAGACATGTATCCCGATGAGAGCCAATGGAAGGCAGATTATCAAGAGGCCTTGCTCATGGCCAAGGAGATGAATGGATACCAAGGAAAGGTGGCCTCTTCCGCTACTATCCTATTGGAAATTCTAGAAAAAAAAGATAAGATTTGGCAAAAGGCGGAGAAGGTATATGTCTACTCCAGAATGAGAAAAGACGAGGACAATAGAAACCCTGTTTATGTGGAAATGGCGGGGCAATCCAATGTGATGCTATCCGAAATATCCACCTGCCTATCTTTCATTGTGCCGGAATTGATTCAGCAGGAATACACGAAGATGGAATCCTATATCCAGGAATCCCAACCCCTTGAAAAGTATCGCCACTATCTGGAAGACCTATTCCGGCAAAAGGACCATGTATTGTCCCCGGAAGAGGAAAGAATCATTGCCCTCTCCGGCCAAGTATTACATGCACCTTCTGAGATTTTTACGGCATTTAACAATGCGGATATGAAGTTCGGAACCATAGTAAACGCTGATGGACAAGAAGAGGAACTCACACATGGCAACTATATCCGCTTCATGGAATCCAAGAATCGGGATGTCCGGAAATCCGCTTTCGAAAAGATGTATGCGCCTTATCAAACCTACCAGAACACACTGGCAACTGCATATGATTTTAACGTAAGAACCAATGGTGTGTTTGCAAAGCTCCGAAATTATGCCGATGCCAGAACCAGCTCTCTGTCGAATGACAATATTTCTGTTTCTGTCTACGATAATTTGGTGGAACAGGTACGCGCTTCCCTGCCCAGTATGCATCGATACATGGAAATTCGTAAGAATACATTATCTTGTGAAGAACTAAAAATGTATGATATTTATGTGCCCTTGTTCCCCTTACCAGAGGAAAATTTGTCATTTGAGGATGCCGTCTCCACTATGTTAGAAGGGTTATCTCCTCTGGGAGATGCATATCTGCACGTTGTGGAAAAAGGGATTCAATCCCGATGGGTTGATGTGTACGAACATCCGGGAAAAACCTCGGGGGCCTACAGCTTCGGAT
>CALFUG010000306.1 GCA_937928455.1 uncultured Clostridia bacterium | reverse complement strand
CCATTAACAAACTTCCCATCCTCCATCAGGTAATACTGAAAGTCCGCAAACAAATTACTCAATAAATTGTGGGTGCTTTCAATGACCTTGGCCTCATATCCATATCCCTTTTCCAGGATTTCCATCATAATCCGTGCCAGTAACGTGCGGAGAACATCCAAGCTCTCATCCGAATCATCTTCCATATCGGTGACAAAAAAACTATTTCTCAAATTCTCATAGTAGCGAGAGAAATAGTCCGTGTCCAATTGAAGCATCATTACCATATTCTTCTCGCCGTTGCTTTCAAAGCTGTGAATCTCACGAGCATTGAGAATGAAAATGTCACCTTGCTTCAATATGTAGTTATAGTAGCCGTTCTTCATTCGAACCGAACCGTCTAACACATAAACCACTTCCAGGTCATTGTGAAAATGAATGGGATAGTCCACCACGTTGGCCACTGTCACATTAACCGGCAAGTCCTCTTTGTAGGCGCTTTTTTCCTTTAACATATGCTAGCTCCTTCTCGTACATTCACACAACGCTTAACCCAACCAACTCACTGACTGACCGCCTTTCTCCTTCGGGAAGTTCTGAGAAAAATGCGGCACATTATTATGTAAACCGTCTATTTCTTGAATCGATTTCTTTTCACAGCATGGAAAGCTTTGATTTTTCGGCTTTTTGCCGTTTATCCACAAGGTGGCGCAGATTGTATACAATTTTATCCAAAGCATGTGGTGGATAAATATATTCTTGTTGTTCGTTGATTTTTAAAGGTTTATAGCAAATATGCTAATTCCTGCCAATGGAGTTATCCACAATTATTTTCGTAAAAAAGGTAACCAATGTAACCAGGCTTAAGAGGGCAAACAAAACGAGTTTTGACCGCAAACTAGTTCGGTTATTTGTTATTATATACCATTTTGCGGTATTGTGCTATAATATTTTTACTAATTTAAGGAGGCCATTATGACCACGTTTCGCGTTTATGAAGAAGATGTATATAAAAGGGAAGACCACGCACAAATCCTGGAATGCCATCCCACCCATTCGAAGGAAGCGGAGTGGAAACTTCGGTTGGACCGCACTCTTTTCTTTCCGGAAGGAGGAGGCCAGCCTTGTGATCTCGGAGTGATTCAAGACTGGGAAGTGTTGGAGGTATACGAAGAAGAAAACGAAGTTTGGCACAAGGTTGCAGTTCTGCCCCATCAACTTACACCGGAAGAAGGGCAAAAGGTTGTACTATCACTTGATTGGAATCGACGCTTCGATCATATGCAACGCCACTTGGGCGAGCATATTATAAGTGGTGTGTTTTACCATCTATACGGTGGCGTCAATCGAGGCTTTCATATGGGTCAGGAAGGCATGACCATCGACATTTCATTAGAAGACACCCCTGGAAATGGCAGCGATAAACCCATGTCCTTGGATTGGCCCATGGTAAAAATGGCCGAAGCCATGGCCAACGAAATAATATGGGGAAATCTACCGGTGACCACAGTGACTCTCCAGCATCGGGAAGAGGCAAAAGACTTTCCCTTGCGGAAAGCCTTGGCTATTGAAGAAGATATTCGTATCGTCTGCGTTGGCACCCAAAGAAAGCCTGCAGACTGTGTGGCTTGCTGCGGTACCCATCCTTCCCACACCGGACAGGTGGGCATCATTAAAATCTGGAAGCTGGAGAACTACAAGGGAATGTTTCGGATTCACTTGGAGGCAGGAAAAAGGGCTTACCATAGAATAGCGGCCATCTATGATGTGGCACAAGGGCTGGGGGTTCGTTTCTCAGCCCAACCAGAAGAATTGACAGAAAAAATCAATGCTTGGGAAGAAAAAAACCATTCTGTGCGAAACGAACTTTTCCATATAAAGCAATCTCTGATTGCCCAAAGGCAAGAAGAGATTCGGAATCATCTCAAGAACGCTACATATAGAAACAAGATTTTTTTACGGGAGTATGGCGACCTGAAAACAGACGATTTGCTCAAACTGGGGCGGGGATTGATTCCGGATGTTCCCTTTCTGTTGGCCATCGTTTCCACCCAGGACAACACACTCCTCCTATTCTCCAAAGAAAATGGGTTGGACTGCAACCAATTGGTAAAGGAAAATGCCCCCATATACCAAGGCAAAGGGGGCGGAAATAAAGAAAGTGCCCGGGCCATCTTCCCTACCAGGGAGGGCTTGGACACTTTCTTAGACCTTTTGGAAAAACACTTACGTTAATCGATTTGAATCCTTTGTAAGGACGGTCAAGGTTTGAATCCCTTCTTTTGATACGTCCTTTTTTTGCATTCGAAACACCCAATTCCCTCGAGAAGAACCCGGTGTATTGATACGTCCGGCAGATCCGATCCCCAACCAATCCTGCATGGGTATTATCACCAAATCTGCGGGACTTTGCATTATCAGATCCAGCATTTTTAGGGGAAGCGCATCCAGGGTATCCACCCCCGTATATCGCAAGG
This sequence comes from uncultured Clostridia bacterium, assembly GCA_937928455.1. Lineage (GTDB taxonomy): Bacteria > Bacillota > Clostridia > Peptostreptococcales > Anaerovoracaceae > JAAZGD01. Next base: position 1,881 of record CALFUG010000306.1, on the reverse strand, counting down.
CCCTTTTCAACACCGGCTCACTCAAAGAGGAAGCCCAACCCATTAATGTATCGTTATCATGGGTTCCCGTATATGCCACTACATTTTTTGAATATAGGTGCGGCAAATATGGATTCTTTTTTCGAGAGTCAAAGGCAAACTGAAAAACCGCCATCCCCGGCCAACCCACTTCTTTTAATAATATTTCCACATCCTTGGTAAGGAACCCTAAATTTTCAGCCACCATGAAAAGTGTGGGGAAAGCCTCCGTCATTTGCTTTAAAAATGCCGACCCTGGCCCCTTTTCCCACCGCCCCTGCCGGGCGGTTTCATGCTCTCTTGGGATGGAGTAATATCCCGCAAGCCCTCGAAAGTGGTCCCAACGTACTCCATGAACCCACTGTTCCATTCTTCCCAACCGTTGACACCACCATTTGTATCCCGTTGCTTGGTGATAAGACCATTCATACAAGGGATTTCCCCACCGTTGGCCCAAGAGACAAAAGTCATCCGGAGGGCACCCGGCCACTCGAAGGGGATCCCCCTTTTCGTCCACCTGGAACAATTCCCGATGGACCCAAAAGTCCGCCGAATCGTGAGCCACATATAAAGGCATATCTCCCAGAATGCGAATTCCTCTTTTCTCGCTCTCCAGGAAAATCTTGTTCCACTGCCCGTCCAGAAAATATTGGACCTTTTTCCAAAAGAGAGTCCGTGGCAACAATCTTTCCCTCTGTTGATTTAGTGCCACTTCCTGACGATTCTTTAAGGCCACCGGCCATTCCCACAACGGCGCCATACCCAAGCTCTCTTTAATCGCCATGAATAAAGCATAATCCTCTAACCAATATTTCTGATCATCTACATATTGTGTAAATCCGTAATCATCGGAGGAAAATCTCTTCATAGCCATTTCCAGCAAAGGAAATAAATGCTGATATATTAACCCATACTGGATGGGACCCGACCGGAAATTCTCTTGATATGCCTTCCTTTCTTGACTTTTCACCAATCCTTTGGCCTCCAAATCCTCCAGGTCTATAAAATAGGGATTTAAGGCAAAAGCCGAAAAACTCTGATAGGGGCTATCCCCGTATCCCGTAGGATGCAAGGGCAATATTTGCCAATAGCTTTGCTTGCCTTTCACTAAAATATCCAGGAACTCCAGAGCTCCCTTCCCAAAATTGCCGATACCGTCCTCTCCCCACAAGGAAAAAACCGGTAAAAGAACCCCACTTTTTCTTTTTCCGCTCACCATAGCAAATACCCTTTGCTTTCTTATAGCATTTTCTATCTTCTATTTTTCGTTTTCCGTCGGCATCCCATGAGTATCCCCAACACGAGTCCCTCTTGCGTTCCGAAATCCCACATTACGGTATTGTATCCCAATCCCTTCTTGACAGCAAGCCAACTCCCTTCCTATAATCAAAGGGAATCCAACTTGAAAAAACACCCCACCCCGGGGAGAAAGAGGAAAACCATGCTAACCATCGGATGTCATCTCAGTAGCTCCAAAGGCTTTGAACAAATGGGACTGGATGCCGTTTCCATCGGAGCCAATACTTTCCAGTTCTTTACTCGCAATCCTCGTGGCGGTCAAGCCAAAGAAATCGATACAGAAGACGTAGCTCGATATCTTAAAATATCTCAGGAAAACCATTTCGGAAAAATAGTGGCTCATTCTCCATATACATTGAACCCCTGTGGAAAGGACCCCAAGGTGCGGGATTTTGCCTACATGGTCATGGCAGACGATCTACATCGCATGGAAGTCGTCCCGGGAAATTACTATAATTTTCACCCCGGTAGCCACGTAGGCCAAGGCATGGAAGTGGGCATCGAAAAAATTGCCCAGCTACTGAACGATATCCTTACAGAAGAACAATCTACCATAGTCCTTTT
>CALFUG010000305.1 GCA_937928455.1 uncultured Clostridia bacterium | reverse complement strand
TACTCCAATGCAGATGAAATGTTGGAAGCACTAGAAAACGTGGAACATATTCATAGCATATTAGGAAAGTTGATATACACCGGAACTCGACAAGAAGGAGCCGGCTCTCCCGATATGGGAGGACAGGACCATTTCTTGGAGAATCTGGGGGACGGGAACCATAAAAAGGGCGGCATGAAGTCGGATAAAGCAAAAGATACGGGTGGAAACAAAAAGAAAAGGTGGACCCAATCCAAGACGTTGGCCATATTGCTAGCCTTGATTATTGCATTGCCTTTAAGCTTTGGAATCTATCAATTGATTTCGAATGGCGGTGTGGGAGCCAATGAATTTGAAATGCCGGATTACACGGGCATGCTTTTGGAAGAAGTGGAAGCCATGGCAGGGGAGTCCGGCTTACAGGTGGAAACCGGAGACATCGTTTACAGCGATGAACATGAGGAGGGGCGCGTGGTATCCCAGACCCCGGCACCAACTACAAAGGTGAAAGAGGGAGGAACGGTTACCGTCAACTTGTCACGGGGCTCGCGAGAGGGGACGGTACCCAATATTGTAAGCAAAACCTATCAAGATGCGGTATTTTTCTTAGAGAAGTATGGATACAAAGTGGGGTCCGTCAGTTATGAAAATGCCAATCAGCCGGAAGGCCTGGTATTGAGGCAAAGCCCTACCGGTGGCGAGGAAGCGGCTCCGGGAAGCTTTGTAAACTTTGTTGTGAGCTTGGGGGTTTCGGAGAGCCAAGCCATCGTTCCCCTTTTGGTAGGGATGACGGAGTTGGATGCAACGGAAGCACTCCAAGCCGTGAATCTGACGTTGGGCGATGTGACCATTGAGAAGAATGATACCGTAGCAGAGGGCTTGATTTTCTGGCAAAGCCAGGGAGCGGATACTGTGGTGCAAGGAGGAACATCGATCAATGTGAAGATTAGCGGAGTTCCGGAGGATCCCAATGCTTCCTATTCCATTCCACTGCATGTAGACTTTACACAGGCATCTAACGAAGTCTTTTACTTGACCATTGTGATATCCGATGAGAGTGGAACCCATAATGTTTTATCCAATGCGCAAAGGGCCAAGAGTGATGGTGGGGGCACTGTGACCT
>CALFUG010000304.1 GCA_937928455.1 uncultured Clostridia bacterium | reverse complement strand
AGCAATTCATTCGGATACGATATTTCAGAAGACTTGCCAGCGGTTTCTGCTGAAATGAAGGCTCCCTTTCATCATTCCCAGTGGGTAGGCGTTTACGATGTGGGGGGTGACAACATTGGGGCAAGGTTACTGAACCAATATAAAGCGGAACTGGACAGTGTCGGAGCGGATTATTTGTTGGTAGTCAACGGAAACCGTCGGGAGACGGACACACTGGAAGGCGCCATGTATCATCTAAAGGAAGTGGAAAGAACCATAGAGCATCCCATTACGGGGTTGGTCAGCAACACTCATCTGATGGATGAAACCACCGAGGCGGATATATGGAAGGGTATTTCACTTTGTAAAGAAATTCAGGATAAAACCGGCATCCCGCTGCGCCACGTTATGGGGACCTCAGAAAATCTTGAAAAAATTATGGGAAAACAACAAAAAAACACTATGAATTTGTCTTTTTTTACAGTAAAATTATATCTGAAATCAAATTACCGGCCCGGTATATAAACATCAATGATAATGAACCATCATTATGAACCATATTTTGAACCCGAAGAGAAAGGAATAAGAGGATGAGTAGTTTCCCTGTTACCAAAACCAGTACTCCAAAAGCGAAACCAGACCCGGATCATCTGAAGTTTGGAAGAAGTTTTACGGATCATATGTTTATGATGGAATACGACGAAAAAGAAGGTTGGCATAATGGAAGAGTGATTCCCTATGCACCCCTTTCTCTGGAGCCTGCTGCGGTGGTGTTTCATTATGCCCAGGAAATGTTTGAAGGACTCAAAGCATACAAATCAAAAGACGGTAGAGTGCTGTTGTTTCGACCGGACATGAATGCCAAGCGAACGACGCGAACCAATCAACGTCTTTGTATTCCGGCATTGTCGGAAGAAGTAATGGTAGAAGCCATTCAGGCGGTTGTGGATGTGGATCGAGACTGGATACCGGAAAAACCGGGCACTTCGCTATATATTCGACCCTTTATCATAGCCGATGAGCCTTTTCTCGGAGTAAGCCCTGCGGCGCACTATCTCTTCATGATTATTCTTTCGCCGGTGGGACCATACTATGAGCAGGGACTCATGCCCACGAAAATATTTGTGGAAGACGAATATGTTCGAGCTACCCCGGGGGGAACGGGAGAAGCAAAAATTGGTGCCAACTATGCCATTGGATTAAAAGCGCAGGTAAAAGCCCATGAAAAAGGATATGAGCAAGTGCTATGGTTGGATGGTATTGAACGAAAATATGTAGAAGAAATTGGCACCTCCAACGCCTTCTTCTTCATTGGGGATGAAGTGATTACGCCGCCTTTGGGGGGAACCATTTTACCGGGAATCACCAGAGACTCAGTGCTACATTTGTTGAAAGATTGGGGTTATAAAGTTCAGGAACGTAGAATTACCATTGAAGAAGTCTTCGAGGCGGGAAAAGCCGGCCATCTCAAAGAAATGTGGGCTACCGGAACCGCCGCCGTGATTTCTCCGGTGGGAGAGCTTTCATGGAAGGAAGAGAAAATCACTATTAATCGCGGGGAAATTGGAGCGTTATCACAAAGACTCTATGATTATTTATACGGTGTGCAGACCGGCGCCGTGGAGGATGCTTATGGGTGGACATTGGAAGTGAAGTGATTCCATTCCCTCGGGAACATGAGATAATACATGACCAGAGTGAAACAGAAAAACGGCACGAAATGGCACAACAAGAAAAGATTCGCTAGAAATCGGACAGGAAGAGAAATCCTTGGGGAAGGAGCTCTTCCTGTTTTTATTAGGACAATAGTGGAAAAATATGGTAATATTACACATAGAAGTATTGCCGATGAAAGAAGGGAATCGTTGAATAATATTGTAAGGAGATTGCCATGAAGCGTTCTTTTATAAGAGACGAGAATCTCTTGATGAACTCTTTTTCAGTGAATATGGGCCGGTGGGGGATGGTGGGACTAGGCCCAGAAGTGGGAGTGACCACATTGGGAACCATTCTGGCGCGAATTGCGTCTAACCGGAAGAAAGAAATGGTTCAGTACGTAGAAATACGTTCATCATGTGCATCGAAACCTTTGATTTTCGATGCGTATGGAATGGATCAACGTTTTTTGAATAAGCCGTTTCATGATTTTTATCAATTGGTTCGCCAAGGGGAAGAAATCAAACACAAGATAAATCGAGAGGAAGGCTTGGGATGGGCCTTAATGACTCGAGAAAACACCAAAGATCATTTGGAGCTAACATTGGTGGAAAAGCTTCACTTGCTACATCACCTATCTTCAGACCTTATGTTTTGTGATTTAGCCTTTGATATGAAGGGGGCGGCCGGCTATGGCGAAATGGACCAGTTGCTAAGAGAAATGTCCGGAATCATAGCCGTCATTGATCCGATGCCTTCCAAATTGATTTACGCATATCCACTCCTGGCAAGACTAAAGGGCATGGAGGAAAGGGGAAAGAAAGTATACTATCTCTTAAATAAGGCGAATAAAGGGGTTCATCGTCGAGAATTGCTGGATTTCATCAAAAGAAGACCCCATTATGAAATTCCATATTATGCTCCGGATATGTTCTATGAAAGCCAGTATAATCTTCAGCTGCCGGATCGAATGGTTCCGCTGTTAAAGGAGATGGAGCAGTTTGTGAAAACCTATGAAATCTTTCTATAAAAGGCGGGGAAAGACTTCCATCCACCTACATGTTGATGTATAATTACCTTTAAGACGATATAATTGGACTAGATGTGGTGGAGTAAACACATATGATTGAATATGAAAATGTCACGAAGTATTATAAAACCAACGTGGGATTGGAGGACGTCAGTGTCCGAATTGAGAACGGTGATTTTGTGTTTTTAGTGGGCCCTAGTGGGGCTGGAAAGTCCACCTTCATAAAACTGATGCTGAAAGAATTGGATGCCGACTCCGGTATCATTCGTTTTGGAGACATGGAAGTGGGAAAGCTTTCCAACCGAGAGGTTCCCATGTTACGTCGAGGAATCGGCATCGTGTTCCAGGATTTTCGGCTGTTGCCTAAAAAAACTGCTTTTGAAAACGTGGCATTTGCCATGGAAATTGTGCATTGCACGAGAAGGTCCATTAAGAGACAAGTTCCACAAGTATTATCATTGGTGGGAATTGAAGACAAAGGGGACAAATACCCGGATGAGCTATCGGCGGGCGAGCAACAAAGAGTGGCGATTGCCCGGGCCATTGTCAACAATCCAGCCGTATTAATTGCCGATGAACCTACGGGAAACCTGGATCCGGACACCGCATGGGGAATCATGAGGCTATTGGAAAGGATCAATAACCGGGGAACCACCGTGGTGATGGTGACCCATGCCAAGGATATTGTAGACCGTATGAAAAAGCGAGTCATCGCCATAGAAAATGGCAAGATCATTCGAGACGACGTGGGAAGCTATGGATATGACCACGGTCTTTACTCTCACGGAGAGAAAGGAGCCTTGGGTAATTATGGGGACTAGTTTCGTATGTGTGCTAAGGGAAGGCTTCAAACAGATTGGTCGTAACAAGGGTATGAGCATCGCGTCTGTATTTTCGATTACGGCCATGTTATTGATTTTAGGTATATTCTTTGCCTTCATTGTGAATGTTAATGTGGCGATGGAGGCGGCAAAACAAGACTATGATACGGTTCAGATTTACTTGTTGGATACTACTGACGCTTTAATGGCGGAAGAAATGGTTTCCGACTTAAATGGCATGCCAGAAGTGGTGGAAGCTGTATATATTCCGAAAGAGACGGCACTAGAAGCATGGAAGGCACAGTGGGGGGACAGTGGATACCTGTTGGATTCTCTGTCGGAAAACCCACTACCTAATGCCATAGAGGTTAACGCGGCCGATTTGGAAGGGGCCGATGTGGTGGTGGAAAAGGCCAAAACCTTTTCTGGAGTGGAAGACATTCTATATTATAAAGCAACGGTAGAAAAGTTGATTTCCATTACGAGCTCGGTTCAAATTGCCACATTGATTATGATGTTATTTCTGGTGATTGTATCTATCGTGGTGGTAAGCAATACCATAAAATTAACCGTTCAAGCGCGAAGTAGAGAAATTGAAATTATGAAATATGTGGGAGCTACCAATTGGTTTATTCGAGGTCCTTTTTTGGTGGGTGGCATGTTAATCGGACTGATTTCAGCTGGAATTTCTTGTGGGATTGTGGCACTAATTTATCAGAAAGTGGTGGAGTTGGTGGGGTCGGATTTACTATTGATTATCGGAATTCCCATGGTGCCCGCACCGTTTTTAAGCTGGAACCTGGCGGCCATATTTGTGGCACTGGGTGTGGCCATTGGGGCTTCCGGAAGTATTGTATCTATGCGTAGGTATCTGGACACCTAGCGCGATTCCCACTGAAGGAGGAGAATGATTTGAAGAGATCTCTATGCTTTACCTTAATCCTATTGCTGGCAGCCGGCTTGTTTAGCTGGTCTTTGGGTTTTGGGGCAAAGGATGCACAGTCTGAGCTGAATAACATAAGTGAGGAAATCAAAGATCTTCAAACCCAGCTAAAGCAAGGGAAACAGGTAGAAAGTCAGCTTTCCAGAAAGATCAGCGAACTGCAAAGCAAAATTAACTTAACCCAGAACGAAATCAATGCATTATCTGGAAATATTGCGGCGACGGAATCGAAGATTGCTGTAGCCTATGCGGAGTTGGAGAAATTAGAAGCGGAAATGGCTGCCCAAAATGCAGCATTAAATGCCAGACTTCGTGCCATGTACAAGAACGGTTCTGTTTCCTACATTGATGTGCTATTGGGGTCCAATAGCATCAGTGATTTGATGACTAATGTAGACCGGATTCAGCGCGTATATCAATCCGACAAGGAAGTGATGCTCTATTTGGATGCCCAACACAAAATTGTAGAATCTCAGCGGCTCTATTTGGCTAGCTTACAAGAAGAGCTAGAGCTGGATGTGGCGGATATGGAATCCAAACAAACCCAATTATCTTCGGATAAGAACATAGTGGCCGGCCAGCGATCGGCGATTTCCGAAGAAAACAAAAAGATTGAGAGTGAAATCGACGCCTTGAACGCAGAGGCCAATCGATTGATTGCAGAAATACGGGCCTTGCAAGGAGACGCAGCCTATGCCGGTGGAATCATGGCTTGGCCGGCGCCCGGGGTAACCAGAGTGACCTCAGAATTTGGATATCGAATTCATCCTATTTTGAAGTATAAAAAACTACATACGGGGATTGATATCGGTTGTCCTACGGGGACCAATATTGTTGCCGCTAATTTTGGCACAGTCATCAAAGCCGGTTGGAACAATAGCTATGGAAATATGGTGATGGTGGACCACGGCGGTGGGATTGTTACACTGTACGCACATAACAGCTCTTTGCTGGTGAAAACGGGGGATGTGGTGAATCGAGGGCAGACTATTGCAAAATCAGGCTCAACCGGAATGTCAACCGGACCTCACCTGCATTTTGAAGTGCGTGTAAATGGAGAATATCAGAATCCAAGGAATTGGATTTAATGGGCACAAGAAAGAATCATATATGGTAAATATCCATCCAAAGATAATAGAGCTTCTCGGAAACCGTGGGATAACAGATATTGAAGTATGTCAGGAATTGTTGTCTGAGCAGCCTCAAATGACTTATGATCCATTTCTTCTTCATCACATGAGAGAAGGCGTGGATCTTTTATTGACTTCCATTCAACAGAAAAAGAGAATTTGCATTTACGGAGATTATGATGTGGATGGGATTACTTCCATTGCCATATTGTTTACCGTGCTTTCTCAGCTTACGGATAGCTTGGAATATTATATTCCATCACGATTTGATGAAGGATATGGTCTGAACAAGGATGCCTTGAAGAAATTAAAAGACAAAGGTATTGACCTAGTCGTCACCGTTGATTTAGGTAGTGTGGCCGTAGAAGAAATTCAATTTGCCAAAGAAATTGGTTTGGAAATTCTAGTAACGGATCATCATAGTATTGGGGAAACCCAAGGGGATTGTTTGATGATTAATCCCAAGAAAAAAGAATGTTCATACCCTTTTAAGGACTTAGCCGGTTGTGGGGTGGCCTATAAACTTGCCCAGGGGATTCAAAGAACGGCACAACTACCCAAAAGGGTGCTGTTGGATGTATTGGACTTATTAGCCATAGGAACCATAGGAGATATTGTTCCCTTAGTGGATGAAAATCGAACCTTTGCCAAATATGGAATTCAAAAACTAAATCAAACCACTCGGCCAGGATTGATTCAGTTGGCAGAAGGAGCTTCCCTAGTGCCCGGGCGTATTCATTCAGAGCAAGTTTCTTATGTGTTGGTTCCTCACCTGAATGCTGCCGGACGAATAACCGATGCAGAAATCGCCCTTAAAGTATTGCAGGAGGACGATCAGGAGGCAGTGCGCCAAGGGGTGGACATACTTTTAGGGCACAATAGAGAAAGGCGCAGACTACAAGAGGAGGCAGTACAGTCCCTGAAGAAGCGGGTGGAGCCTCGGAAGGATAACGATCTTTTTTATGTAATTTACACGAAAGAAACCCATGAGGGAATTGCAGGAATTGTGGCGGGAAAGTTGAAAGATTACTATAGACG
>CALFUG010000303.1 GCA_937928455.1 uncultured Clostridia bacterium | reverse complement strand
GACGCCCCTGTTTCCGCCCGGTCTCCCGTGGCGGCAAGTTATATAATACTATCTGGGGTCTTCTTTGTCAACATACATTTTCATGTTTTTCCATGTTTTTGGCCTGTTTTTTTCTTACCTTTTATATAGACCAAAAATCAAATACAGAACGACCCCGATAATGTTATAGCATGCAAAAAATAGATACACGCCGGGCCCGCCTCCAGAATCCAAGGCCAGGCCCCCGATAAACTGACAGAAGATGGTGGACAGGTTATTGGAGATGGCATAATACAAAGATATACCCAGACCCAATTGAGACGGCTCCACCGTCTGGTGTATGTAGCGTATGAATTCCACTAAAAGAATACCGTTTACCGCTCCCTGCAAAAAGAAAAATGCCAACAACCACGTATAAGCGGGGCCGGTACTATACCATCCAAATCTCAAAACAGAAATTACCATAGCTATCAGAATGGCTCGTTCCAAACCTATTTTTGCGGAAATTCGGTTGGATAAAGCCATGAATACGGTTTCACTCCCCACCATCAGAAGGAATACAGTACCCACACCAGCCAGGGTGCCGCCGCCTTCCATATAGAGAAAGCTGAAATAAGTATTATTGGCCACATTGGTCCCCAACAGGAAAAAGGAACTGGCAATCAGAGCCATCAACTTTTTATTCCCGAGAATTTCTTTGTAACCAATCCGCTGTTTTTTATCCTTGTATTCTGTTGGGGGATTCTTCCATTTTTGCTGAACATCCCTGTTTGATTTTTCCATTCTAAGAATAAAAACAATGGCAACAGCTGTGAGCAAAAATGCCATAGCATACAGGGGAAATATTACAAATATTCCTACCTCACCAGCCAGGCGCCCGGCAAAAAAGGTGGCCAATGCGAATCCGATACAACCCCATTTTCGGATGGCACTAAAGGGTTGTCCCGATTCAATGGTCATGGCATCATTTAAACCCATCACTGGGGATTGGAAAAAATATAGTACCATAAACCCTATCAAGAAAGCCCAGTAGGAGGAGACTGCCAACAACCCCACCCCCACTATGGCGGATAATACACACAAAAAAATGACCACATTCTTTTTTCGGAAGCTGTTGGCATACTTTTCTCCCCAAAAGGTAGTGGCAAAAATGGCCGTTGCGGTGGCCACGGAAGTTATGGTTCCGATTTGTTTTCCGGAGAACTCCAAGAAATCCAGATACTGGCCTAACAGTGGCAGAAGCATACCGATGGCCGCATAGGAAGACAGGTTTAAGGCAACATAGTAGTAATACGCATTTTTCATGACTGTTTCAAAAATTCCAGTTTTGAGAGATATTTGTTCCATGTAAGAGGGATTAGCGTGATATGCATGGCAACGGTAATAACACCCTTCACAAAACGCATGGGCAACATAGCGATGAAGGCTTGATCATATAGCAGGTAAATCCAGTAGGTGTCAAGAATCAAATTCCAGAACACCACCACAATGAGGGATGCCATCAATGTCCTTTTTATGGTAACCTCTTTCTTGTGCAGAACCAAACCAAAGGTCAGGCCTGTCAGAAAAGCAGTGAGAGTAAACCCCGGAAAATATGGACCCATGGGAAACAGTAGCATCCCTATGAGATCTCCCATGGCATAGGCCACTCCTGCCCATATGGGGCCATAAAGTATGGCTGTCATAGACACCGGCAGGAACCCCAGAGAAATACGAAACGAAGTGGGTACAAACAACGCAAAAATTCTGGTCAGAATCACTTCCAGCCCAATCATAAAAGATATGACTACCAGTTGTGTAACCTTAGAATGCTTTTTCATGGCCAGGTCCCCTTCCATACCTACTATTCAATAATCTCATACATCCCTACGGCATCCTCTTTTCGAGAGGATTCCGTCAAACAACACACCCTAACACGCAAGGTTCCCCTTCCCAACAGTAGCGTAACCACATCCCCTTCTTTCACTTCGCTACCTGCTTTTGCAGCCTTCCCATTGATTTCCACCTTTCCGGTGTCACAAGCCTCCTTGGCAATGGTTCGTCGTTTAATCAATCTTGAGTTTTTTAAAAACTTATCGATACGCATCTCCCAGCTCCCCCACCACCCGGAATAAAAGTAAAAAAAGAGAGCGGACCAAGCCGCCCTCCACTTCATTGATCCAACTTATTTATTCACAGCATCCTTCAAAGCTTTTCCTGCTTTGAAAACAGGTGCCTTGGATGCAGCGATCTTAATGACTTCGCCAGGCTTCCTTGGGTTTCTTCCCTGTCTTGCTTTTCTGGCTCTTGTTTCAAAGGTTCCAAAACCGATAAGCTGTACTTTTTCACCTTTGACCAATGCCGTTTCAACAACATCGATAAATGCATTAACGGCAACTTCTGCGTCTTTCTTGGTAAAACCCGTCTTGTCTGCAACTGCAGCTACTAATTCTGCCTTATTCATGTGTACAATTCCTCCTTCATGATTCCGATGACACTGTGGATTTACTTGATGTTTCCCGAATTCTTCGCCTGCTCCCAAAGCACATCCATCTCTTCCAGAGACATATCTTCCAGTCTCTTTCCAATGGCCTTGGCCCCTTGCTCCACCTCGGAAAAACGCCTTACGAACTTTTCTGAAGTGGCGTTCAAAGCTTCTTCCGGGTTCACACCCAGGAAACGAGCCACATTCACCGCGGAAAAAATCAAGTCTCCCAACTCCTCAGCCATATGGCCAGGGTCTTTTCCTTCGGTTGCCTCTCTCAACTCTGACAATTCCTCTTCTAGCTTCTGAAAAGCACCCGACACCTCCGCCCAATCAAACCCGGCTTCCGCAGCTCTTGCTTGTAGTTTGTAACTACGAATCAATGCAGGCAAGGCGCTGGGAACTGCCTGAAGTCGATGAGTATGCGTGGTGTCTTCCCGTTCTTTTCTCTTGACATTCTCCCATTTTTCAAGGGCTTTGTCAATAGAATCAACTTTTTCTTTCAAAAAAACATGGGGATGGCGGCGAATCATTTTCTCACATTCTAAATTCGCGATTGTTGTAAAATCGAATTTATTTCTTTCTTCTCCCAGAATTCCGTGAAGTACTACCTGGAGTAATACATCTCCCAACTCTTCTTCCAAATTGTCGTCATCCTTATGATTGATAGCATCCACCACCTCATAAGCTTCTTCCAAAAGGCAGCTTCGGAGGCTTTCGTGGGTTTGTTCTCGATCCCAAGGGCATTCTTCCCGAAGAATTTTAACAATGGAAATGAGTCGCCCCAATGCCTCTTGGGAAGTGGTTGCTTCTTGCTCCAGTTTGAATAGGTCCCATTTTGCTGTTTGTTGGTTCATGCCAGCTCTTCCTCACTTTCTTCGGAAAGCATCCACTAATTTCAAGATTTTGGTGCCCTTCGGCATTTTCGCCAGTTCTTCTCTGGTAACCGCTTTGGTGGCAAATAGTAGTGCACCGTAAAGTAGCGCAGATCCCCCGATGGCCAAAGCCACGGCAATGGCATTGGAACCCAGTGCTCCATAAAGTATCTGGTAGCCACCATAGGCCGCCCCACCCATAATCAAAGCCGAAATTCCCGGTTTCAAAAAAGTTAAAGATAAATCAAAGGTGGTTCCGGTGTGTTTATGTATGGCCAAAAGATTTAACACTGCCGCTACCAAATAGGCACACACGGTTCCAATGGCCGCACCCTTCACGTTGACTGCATAAATCCCTACCAGCCACCAAGTAATTCCTATTTTCACCACAGCTCCAATGGCCAGATTACGAACCGGAATCAACTGTTTCCCCACACCCTGTAGCACACCGGTCAAGGTTTGGACAGTAGATAGAAATATAACACCCACCGCCATAATCATTAAAATAGGAGCGGCAGCCAAAGCACTCTCTCGCTGGAAAGGATATAGCAAGGTCATAATGGGCTGGGCCAGTACGAATAACCCGACGGCACAAGGAAAGCCTGCCAGCATAGCAGTTCGGAGCCCAAGTTGAATGTTGCTGTGTAAAAATTCCATGTCTCTCTGCTTCCATCCCATGGCCACAGTGGGGACTAAACTCATGGCAACCGCTTGGGTCAACACCTGAGGAAAATTGATTAAGGGGCCTGCGAAACCAGAAAGCTGACCATATAAATCTTCCGCCTGAGATAATACGTAGCCTGCTGTTTCCAATCTTCGCATGATGATGGCCACGTCGATGAAATTCATAATAGGCATGATGGCAGCACCAATGGTAATGGGCACGGCTATCACAAATATTTTTGATAATATCACAGGTCCTTTTTCTTCTTCCATATGAGAAGTTCGGAGAATGTCTTCTCTGAAACCCTTTTTCTTGATCCCATAAATCATGGCCACAGCAGTGAGTCCGGCAATGCCCCCGATGGTGGCCCCAAAAGCTGCACCACCCGCCGCTTCCATGGTGCCGGTTTTGATGAGAACATAGGCCAAGGACAGACCAACACTCACCCGAAAGAGCTGCTCAATCACTTGGGAAGTAGCCGTTGGCTTCATGTTTTGCATTCCCTGGAAGTATCCGCGAAAAGCCGCCATTACCGAAACAAACAGTAATGCCGGCGCAATGGAGCGCATGGCGATATAGGCCCCCTCCATATTGATCCATTTTACAATGAGTCCTGCTCCAAAAAAACAAACAGAAGACGAGACAAGGCCGATGGTAAGTAACAACACCAGAGAAACCCGAAACACTTTATGGGCACCATGATGATTGTCCATTGCCATCCTTTCAGATACCATTCTGGAGATTGCCACCGGAATTCCCGCCGTCGCCAACATCATAAAAAATACGTATACAGGATAGGCGGCTTGATAATAAGCCATCCCCTGGGTTCCAATCATGTTTGCCAGCGGAATCCGGAAAAAAGCGCCCAACACCTTGATGATGATGCCCGCAATCGCTAAAATTATCGCACCTTGAAAAAAGGATTTTTTTGCCATACTACACTCCAGTGTCTAAATTTCTGATAATATCCGTGTCACGGATTTTTCGGTTTCGTAAACCACTTTTTCCATATCGATGGTAGGGAACGTTCCTTCTCGATACAACACCTTACCATCCACCATGGTCAATACCACATCACTTCCGGAAGAGGAGTACACCAGATTATTTAACAGGTTATGTATCGGTTTCATGTGAACGCCGCTTATGTCAAGCACCACCAAATCCGCTAAATATCCCTCCTCTAGAAGCCCCGTATCCTTTCTACCTTGCGCCAGCGCCCCTGCTCGGGTGGCTGCAAAAAGTGTCTCCTTTGGCGTGACCTTCGTGGGGTCATTGAACTGCATCTTAGATGCCAGTGCAAACACTTTCATTTCCTCCAAAAAGTTCAAACTATTGTTACTGGCCACGCTGTCGGTACCAATGGTAACATTGATTCCCTTCTCCAACAAGGCCGGAACATTACAGACACCGCTTGCCAGCTTCAAATTGCTAATGGGATTGACCGCTACCGTGACTCCCTTCTCTTTTAATATCGCCATATCCCCTTCTTCCACCCATACACAATGTGCGGCTGTAGTCGGTGTTTCAAACAAGCCCAAATCTCGTAAATAGGAAACCGGCGTTTTCCCGTGACGCTCTTTACATGCCTGGTGCTCTTCCTGGGTCTCCGAAACATGGACATGCATATTTGCCCCAATTTCCTGGGTATATTTTGATAATGCCGCCACCGTATTCGGATTGGAGGTATATTCTGCATGCAAGCTCATATCAATGCGAATCCTTCCATCATCCGCCATGTGATAATTTTCGTATAACTCTTTCATCTCCAGGGCTCCCGGCAAACTCCACAAGTCTTCCCCCGTGAAATTGGCGATACTCCGGGATAGATTATTCTTTGCACCACTTTCCGAAATGGCATGTACCATGTCTTTAGAAAAATAATACATATCGGTGGTAGATACAATCCCAAATCGCAAGGATTCTGCCATGGCAAGCAAGGTGGCATAGTAGACATCCTGTCCATGCAAAAGGGCCTCAAAAGGAAATATTCTCTTTTCCAGCCAGTCTTTGAGAACCATATTTTCGCCGTATCCCCTCATCAATGTCATGGGAGAATGGGCATGATTATTGAAAAACCCACTCATAAGGAGCTTCCCTTTTCCATCAAAGGTTTCCCCATATATACTGTGGTTTTCCGGAAAAATCTTGCCAATATAGTGGATTTTTCGATGCAAGGTCCCCACATACATGTTTTCCTGAGGGGCCATGTCTCGATCCAATATGGTGATGTTTTTGAACAGCATTTTTTCCTCCTTCTACCCACCATCCCATAAGATATCAGGATGGCTCATTATATCACAGGCCTTTTAGAATTTCCAAAAATGCAAGAGTATCCCCCAGCTTCTGTTTTTCCTCCGTTGCCAACTTAATCAGAGGCTTGACGCTTCCCCCAATTTCTACACGATTTCCAAAGGCTTCATACAGATTGGCATATCCCACGGGTTCAATGGGATTATCCTTAGCCACATAAAATAGAATTTTCCCCTTTTCTTCTGTGATGCGGGTGATGGCCAACTCTTCCGCCAGTGAACGGATAAGAGAAATCATCAGAAGGGTGGTAACGGTGGCGGGAACATCCCCAAATCGATCCTTCATTTCCTCTTCCAATTCTGCCATCTCTTCCCGTGTATCTGCATCGGCTATTTTCTTATACATTTCCAGCTTCAACACTTCATCCGGCACGTATTCTGTAGGGATATATGCCGATGCTTTCAGTTCCACCGAAGTATCTTGTTTTTCTGCCGGAATGGGTTTGCCCTGAAGTGTGAGTATGGCTTCTTCCAATAAGCGTATATAGAGCTCATATCCCACTGTCATCATATGCCCGGATTGTTGTGTGCCTAGCAAATTTCCTGCACCACGAATTTCCAGGTCCCGCATGGACACCTTGAACCCTGCGCCCAGCTCTGTAAACTCGCGAATGGCTCGCAGCCTTTTTTCCGCCGCTTCGCTAAGGGTCTTGCCCCTCCGATAAAACAAATAGGCATAGGCAAGTCGGTTGGAACGCCCTACCCGGCCCCTTAGCTGATATAGTTGGGACAGGCCGTAATGGTCCGCTTCCAATATGAGAATGGTGTTGACATTGGGAATATCCAAGCCTGCTTCAATAATGGTGGTGGATAATAGGATGTCTTTCTCCCCTTCCACAAATCCCAACATCACATCTTCCAATGCGCCTTCATTCATCTGTCCATGGCCCACCGCTAACCGGGCTTCCGGCACCAGCTTGTTCAACTGCCTGGCCACTCGCAGGATTCCCCGCACCCGGTTATACACCGCATAAACCTGGCCGCCTCGCTTCAATTCCTTCCGAATCGCTTCTTGAATGGCCAACTCATCTTCTTCCAACACATAGGTCTGCACCGGATATCTTTCTTCCGGCGGGTCCTCAATTAAGCTCATGTCCCGGATTCCTGTCAGGGACATATGCAGTGTTCGCGGAATGGGTGTGGCAGACAAAGCCAGTACGTCCACATGACTTCGAAGCTCTTTAATAGTTTCCTTATGCTTTACCCCAAATCGTTGCTCCTCATCGATGACCAGAAGCCCCAAGTCCTTGAATCCCACATCCTTGGAGAGTAACCGATGGGTGCCAATGATAACATCTATGGCGCCACTCTTCACTTTTTCCACAATGATTTTTTGTTCTTTATCTGTTCGGAACCGGGACAACATCTCTACACGAAAAGGGAACTGTTCGAACCGCTGTGTCAAGGTGTGATAATGTTGGTTTGCCAAGAGGGTGGTAGGAACCAGAATGACCGCCTGCTTCCCTTCCGCCACACATTTGAAAATCGCCCGTGCTGCCACCTCTGTTTTACCAAATCCCACATCCCCACAGAGTAGTCGATCCATAGGCTCCGGCTTCTCCATGTCCATTTTAATTTCTTCGATACAGCGCAGCTGATCCTCTGTCTCCGTATATGGAAATTGATCCTCGAACTCTTGTTGCCAAGGAGTGTCCGGGCCAAAGGCATAACCGGGCAGAGCGGCCCGTTCCGCCGAACGTTCTAAAATTTCCTGTGCCATTTCAAGAATCGCTTCTTTGGCGCTGGCTTTGGTCCTCTTCCATTCCGGTCCGGACAGCTTATTAATCTTAGGGGCTACCCCATCTGAACCAATGTACTTCTGAATCAGGTCCATCTGCTCCACTGGGATATAAAGCGTATCTTCCCCCGCATACTTTATTTTAAGATAGTCCTTTTTTGTACCTTCTACTGTAAGTTGTTGAATGTCTATAAATCTGCCGATTCCATGGCTTTCGTGCACCACAAAATCTCCCTTGGAAAGATCTGTGAAAGCCTTGATAACCTGGCCTTCCTTTTTACTTCTTTTCCGTCTCGACTTTTGTTTGCCCGTAGTAAAGATGTCTCCATCCCACAATACCAAAAGTTTTTCGTCCGGGAATTCCATGCCGGAGGTTAATGTTCCTTGGCGCAGAACAATGCGACCCGTGAGATTCTCTCTTTCCAACAAATCCCTGAGATTTTTCTCCCGGTCCTGGCTGGAACAGGCTATGATCATTTCATAACCCATGGTGTGGTACTTCTTTATATCCCTCACGAAGACATCCATACTGCCATTGTACACAGGGGCCTGCTTCGAAGAAATGGCCGTGGAACTCTCCACAAATATTCCGGGGATTTCTTTGGGCAACGGCGTAATTAAAACCCTTTCTCCCACCTGCTCCTGGTTCGGTTTAGGTTTGGCCAAGTCTTTAAGGCAATCCCAAAAAGTATCTGCACGAATGATTTTCTCTTTATCTTTCGGAATGGCTCGTCCCATAGATAGCAACACTTCCCACTCCTTCAGACCTTCTTCTTCCCGACGGGCCGCTTCTTCCAAAATCCGTTGGGAATCCTCTATTACCAACATGTCTCCCGGGTTCAGGTATTCCCACAGATATGAGGTATGTGGATAGAAGTATTCCGCATTCTGCTCCATCACCTGTCGGTTTTTACCAATGAAAATATTCTCTTCCAACTGGCTCAATCTTTTTTCCAGCTCTTTCGCCCTTTCCGGATTTTCTATTTTTGTTAACCCAATCCATTTCTGATATTCATCATGAATTTTCTCCCAACCCAGCTGAAGCATCTTATCATTTACCAACACTTCCGATGCAGGATACAATGTCACTTCACGAATTCGGGCTATGGATCGTTGTGTTTTGATATCGAAGGTACGTATGGATTCCAACTCCTGGTCAAAAAATTCCAACCTTACGGGATACTCCGCATCTGGTGAAAACACATCGATAATCGCTCCACGAATGCTGAACTGACCGGGATCTGTAATCATGGGAAGCCGCTCATAACCTAGTTGGTTTAGCCTCGAAGTAAGTTCTTCATATAGGTATTCTCCACCACACCTTAATTCTATTTCTTTTTCTTGATAATAGGATGCAGGTGGTAGTTTCCGTAAGCATGCGGAAATAGGCGCAATAACGATGCCCGGAACATCTGACAATAGTGCTTTCAGCCCCGCCATCCGTTCCCATAGCCCTTCCTTACTCTTGGCTTCATACCGTAGGAAGGTGCCTTCCTCCGCCGGCATTACAAAAATATTTTCTCCCACAAAAAAAGAAAGGTCTGCGGCCAATCTTTTCGCCCGAAGAGGTGTGGAAACCACCAACAGCACTTTCCCCTTCTTTTCACTCCATAAATCGGCAACCACCTTCGCGGTTCGACTTTCAGAAATCCCGGTATATTCTTTCATTTCTTCACCCGTTGTAACGATTCATAGCTCGGTCAACACCTTCCGCTATAATACTTTCGATAGCTCCCACGGAACGCTGTACCGCATCTTCCAACAACGGCTTTTCCTCTTTCGAAAATCCTCCGGTCACAAAATCTCGTAGGGATAGCCTACGTTCTCCCCCAATTCCGATTCGTACTCTGGGAAACTCATCGGATTGTATTTGGTAAATGATAGATTTCATTCCGTTATGAGATCCCGCGGAACCCTTTTTTCGAATGCGTATTTTTCCCGTTTCAATATCTACATCGTCATAAATCACCAGAAGATTTTCCGGAGCTATTTTATAATATTGCACAACCTGTCGCACGGACTCTCCGGATAAATTCATATAGGTTTGTGGTTTCACCAATAAAACTTTTTGGTTGGCAATAACTCCATCACCAACCAATGCTTTAAAGGATAATTTGCTCACCTTAATCTGGTGCTTTTCGGCTAGCTGATCCACAGTGATGAATCCCAGATTGTGTCGCGTGTTTTGATATTTTCGGCCAGGATTGCCCAAGCCAACAATCACGAACATATTTGCCTATCTCTCTCCCATGCCCTAATCAAACAGCTTACTGATAGAATCGTTGGTAAATACTCGAAGCATGGCTTCCGCGAAAAGTGGTGCCACCGACAGAATCTTCATGGAAGGGATTCTTTTTTCTTCCGGGATGGGCACGGTGTTCAGCAGTACCAGTTCATGTATGGGTGAACTCACCAACCTCTCGATGGCCGGGCCTGATAATATGGGATGGGTGGCGCATGCCATTACAGATTTCGCACCCATTTCCATGAGCGCCGTGGCCCCATTGGTAATGGTGCCGGCAGTATCAATCATGTCATCTACCAGAACGCAATTCATTCCTTCGATTTCTCCGATAATATTCATAATTTCACTTTTATTGGGTTCCGGTCTTCGTTTATCAATAATCGCAATGGGGGCATTCAATGGTTGCGCCATATTACGGGCCCGTGTCACCGAGCCATGGTCCGGAGAAACAATGACCAGATCCTCAATTGCTCTGTCCTTAAAGTATTTGACCAGAATGGGAACACCCAAGAGATGATCCACAGGGATATTGAAGTAGCCTTGAATTTGTGCGGCATGTAAATCCATAGTCAGCACCCGATCTGCTCCCGCAGCCACCAAAAGGTCCGCCACCAACTTCGCGGTAATGGGATCTCTCGCTTTGGTCTTTCGATCTTGTCTCGCATATCCGTAATAAGGAATAATGGCATTAATTCTGCCAGCAGATGCCCTTTTCATAGCGTCTATCATAATAAGTAATTCCATAAGATTGTTGTTGACCGGGTCACAAGTGGACTGCACGATGTAGCAGTCAATACCGCGCACCGTTTCCCACAAATTAACTGTGATTTCCCCATCGCTGAAGGTGGAGACGGATGCCTTTCCCAAAGGTTTTCCCATAATGGACGCAATTTCCTCCGCCAATTCCAAATGAGAGTTCCCTGCAAATACCTTATAGTCCGCAAATGCCGCTTGTTTCATCTCTTTTTTACACCTTCCCTTTCTTCTTCAGTAATCCTCTTCTTTCCACCCAGCCTTCAATAATTTTTCCCTTGGCTCTGGCTACAAAAAGAGACCCCTTGGGCACGTCTGTGGTGACAGTGCTGCCAGCTGCAATGTAAGATTCCTCTCCCACTGTAACGGGAGATACTAAATTCGTATTGCAACCAATGAAAGCACCGTCTCTTACCACAGAACGGTGCTTATCCCTTCCGTCATAGTTCACAAAAACTACGCCGCATCCGATATTCACATCTCGACCTACATCCGAATCCCCGATGTATGTTAAATGAGAGGCTTTACTTCCATCCCCCATGGATGAATTTTTTACCTCCACAAAATCTCCTACCTTGCATCGGCTTCCCACCTTGCTGCCGGGTCTTAAATAGGCAAATGGACCTATTTTGGTATCTTCCCCCACCTGGCTGTCCACCAGCACCGATGCCTCCACTTCTGTTCCATCTCCAATGATGCAGTCCTTGATTCGTGTGTTCCCCCAAATCTGGCATCTACAACCGATGGAAGTGGTTCCTTCTAAAACCACGTTGGGGCCGATATGGGTGCCTGCACCAATGGTGACTTCTTCATCAATGTAGGCGGTATCCAAATCCGTGAAGGTAACCCCCTTCTCCAACCACTCTCGATTACGAGTTCTCCGTTCTTCTTCCATCCCCAGATAATCTTCGTAACGCATTGTCGCCTCCTACAAAAAATCTTTTTCCAAAATCATTTCTCCCACCTTGTAAATATCCCCAGCGCCCATGGTGATGATATAATCCCCATCTTGCGCATTTTGATAAACAAAGTCGGCGATTTCTTCAAAGGTTTCAAAATAATATGCGAATCGTTCCGGATCTTTTTCTTTGATTTTATCCACAATGGTTTTTGAACTGATTTTGTATATGTTTTTTTCGCGAGCCGCATATATTTCCGCCATGATAAGCCGATCTGCGTCCTCAAAGGATTCGGAAAACTCATCAAATAACGCCATTGTTCTAGTATAGGTATGGGGCTGAAAAAGGCACCAAAGATTTTTCATGGGCATATTCCTTGCAGCCCGAAGAGTGGCTCGTATTTCCGTGGGGTGATGGGCATAGTCATCCACGATTACCACCCCCTTATCCGTTCTTCCCTGAACATCAAATCGTCTCTGGGTACCGCGAAAAGCTTTCAATGTTTTTTTCATGGATTCCGGAGATACGCCTAGTGTATGACCGCAAGCAAAAGCGGCCAAAGAATTTAAAATGTTATGTTCCCCGGGAACGGATAACTCCATTTCCACCAGGAATTCTTCTCTATGATATAAATCATATAAGGGATATCCCGCTTCCGTAAAACGAATGTTTTTTGCCCAATAATGACAGTTTTCCGTGAGCCCAAAGGTAATCACATTGGGCAATTCCTGGGTAACGGACTTCACAAATGGGTTGGAATCCAATGCGATAATATATCCATCCTGAGGCACTAATTGCGCAAAGGTTTGAAAGGATTTGGCGATGTGGTCAATATCCTTGAAATAATCCAGGTGATCCGAGTCAATATTTAAAATGATTTCTATTTTTGGCTTCAGGTTTAAAAAACTGTCCATATATTCGCAGGCTTCGGTAACAAAATACTCCCCTTTTCCCACTTTCACATTGCCCCCGATTTCCGGGAGATTGCCCCCTACTAAGATGGTGGGGTCTTTCCCCCCATCCTGGAGAATTAAAGAAACCATAGAGGTGGTTGTAGTTTTTCCATGGGTTCCGGATACGGCGATGCTACTGGAGTATTCCTCCATCAACGTGCCTAATAAATCTGCTCTTGTAACCGCTGGAATGGAGAGCTCTTTGGCCCGAATCAGCTCGGGATTGTCCTCTCCCACCGCGGCAGAATAGACCACCAAGTCCGCTCCCTCTACATTTTTTCCCCTATGGCCCAAATATACGTTTGCGCCTTTTGATATTAGCCGGTCCGTCACATCGGACTCCTTCATATCGGATCCGGTTACCCGAAACCCACGTTCCAAAAGAATCTCAGCAATTGCGGAAAGTCCGATTCCCCCGATGCCGATGCAATGTATTTGTTTGTGGTCCTTTAATTGGTTCATCTTAACCTCCACTTTTTGCAATATCAGTATATCATATCGAAGGGGTCATTTCAAAAATAATCTCCGGATTTGACTTTTTTCACCGAAGCGAATATTATTGACATAAAATATACTGATGTTCGAATTTATGGAAAGGATATTCTTATGAAACGCACTCACCGAGTGGGAAACCTCATTAAGATACTATCGGACTCTCCCAATCAAACCTTTGGCTTAAAAACCTTCTGCGACCAGTTTGGAGCCGCTAAGTCCAGTATCAGTGAAGATATTTCCACTGCCAAGGAAATTCTAAAAGAGTCGGAACTGGGATTTATAGAAACCACTCCTGGGGCATCAGGAGGCGTCCGATTTGTTCCATACGTCTCGAACAAAGACACCTTATTGCTACAAGAGGAATTATGCCAAAAACTCACCGATCCCGGTCGATTACTGGGAGGCGGATTTATCTATAGCTCCGATTTGATGTTCGATGCCCATTTGGTGAAAAGACTGGCTACTGTTTTTGCACGAAAATTTCAAAACTCAGAAGCGGACTTGGTAGCAACCATTGAAACCAAGGGAATTCCCGTGGCAGTTATGACTGCTTTCTTATTAAATCTACCCCTAGTGGTGATTCGAAGAGAGACGAAAATCAGCGAGGGTTCTACTGTTTCCATCAACTATTTCTCGGGTTCCTATGACCGGATTCAAAAGATGAGCATCGCCAAGCGGGCGGTGAATCCCGGGACTCGAGCCATAATCATTGATGACTTCATGCGAGGCGGAGGCTCCGTAAAAGGAATCGCCGATATTCTCTCCGAGTTTGACATAGAAGTACTCTCCACCGGCGTGGTGATTGCATCTCAAGAACCGGAGCGAAAAAAAATTGACAACTACGTCCCTATCGTATATATGGGGCCGTTGGACGAGGAAAATCGGAAGCTGTCCTTCTTTCCGAATAATCAGATTTTTTAGACGAAATTCTTGTAATTGAAACTTCTTTCTAGTATAATGACGGGGAAATACCGCGACTGCGGTGTGGACTTGGTTTACGCGGCATAGAAAGGGTGGTAGTAAGTATGAACATTACGGATGTACGAGTACGCAAGGTCAACGACGAAGGAAAGATGAAAGCGGTGGTTTCTATCACATTTGATGAAGAGTTCGTGGTGCATGACATCAAGGTCATTGAGGGACAAAACGGACTGTTTATAGCGATGCCCAGTCGAAAGATGGGCGAAGGGGATTTCAGAGACATCGCCCATCCTCTCACTTCCGAAACCCGAAATCGCATCAAAGAAGCAATTTTTGTGGAGTATGAAAAAGTATTAGAAAACGCAGCGGCAATGGCTTCCTCGGGGGCTGTTTCAGCGCCGCCGAAAGAAGAAGAAGAAGAAGAAGCTGAAGAAGAAGCGAAAGAAGAAGAAATAACGGAATAATATTTATATTTTTTTATGACGCCAGTAAAACCAAAATTAAAACCCCGCTTGTCGGGGTTTTTTCTATTCTTCGCCCTCACCTATATTAGCATCCGTTGCTCTATACCTTCTCGTCATTTAACAATCGAATCCGTATCCATACCGGATTGTGATCAGAAAACTGGAATTCTTGATCTATTGTCAGAATTTCCTCCACTTGTACATTCGGCGAAGTCGCAAATCCGTCGATTACATAATACTGGGTCTTTGGGTGCTCAGGCTGATACGGCTGGTTCAGCAAACGGCTGGTGGGAACCGACTCATCGTAATGAAATTCCCATTGATCCCAAAGTGTTTCATCTATTTCTCCGGCTCGAAACGTCTCCGTGTCCACCAACGGATATCGTGTCAAATCCGAGCCTGGAAATGTTTGATTCCAATCTCCTCCTGCTATCACGTAATTTCCCTTATTGTACTCATCCTCCATCAACTGGGCCAACGCGGCCGTTTGGGCAGCTCTTCCTCCCCCATCATCGTACGCTTCTAAGTGAAGATTAATGAGTACCAGCTTTTTGTCCGTCCCCTCGATGGGGATATCCTCTACCAATAGACATCGCTTTAACTGAGCCAGTCGAACCGGCCACTGAAAGGGCACCGAAAGTGCCACTCTGTCGGCATTTTCTACGGTATATCCATGAAATACTGCCAAACCGCTTTCAATTTTCCCCAACATGCGTGGTATAGGGAATGGAACGTATCGACATCTGAAGTTTGTCGCATATACTCCGGGAATTTCCAGGGCTTCTTCCAAATACGCCACCTGATCCATATGATAACTTCTCTTGGAATCCCGATCAATCTCTTGAATCATAAAGATGTCAGGTTGGATGGAAGTCAACGCCTCTTTTACACCCTCCATATTTTGATAAACGATTTGGGATGATTCCGGATAAGACATTTTTCCCCCGTCCATGACGAAGTCCATATCCTTGGACAATGCACCGTATCCAATATTAAAAGATAAGATGGTGATGTCTTTTTCCATTTCCATCTTTTCCGGCGCAATGCTCTTCACCAAAAGCTCTTCTCTGGGTGCCGGGTCATACTCTGTGACATGCAGCCAAAGAATAAACAGGCCAAATGCTACTACAATTAGTCCAATGATCCCCAATAGTCCCGTCATAAATCGCCTCATTTTCTTCTCCTCAAATGCTTTCTCTGTACTATTATATCCCATTTCCCCTCTCAAAGGACAAAAAAAGTCCCGGGCGAAAAAGTAGCGTTCGCCCAGGACTCATTTTATTCCTTCCAATCGGCAATTGGCCAAACCGGAAAAGATGTTGACTATTGTATACTGTTTCTACTACTCTGCCGCTTCGGTTTCATAACCAGCACCCAGCCAACCTACTTTGGTTTCCACACTACCCATACCAAAGGACATGTTCAATGCTTCATACCCCAGCAGTCTCAAAATTCCAACGGTCTGAGATGCGGTATGACCGGTGTAGCAATAAACCACGATGGTCTTGTCCTGGGGAAGATCAGCAAAAGCTTCCTGCATACCGGCCCCAAAAGGAATGTTCATTGCGCCCGGTACATGTGCTTCCGCATAATCAACCGCCTGTCTAACGGAAAGGATTACATATTCGTCGGAACCGGAATCTACTATTTCCTTCACTTTTTCCGGAGAAATATTCTGGTTTGCATAATCCGTTCCATTATAGGATGCAACGGTTGCAAAATACTCTTCTACCGCCGCTTTTAAGTCGGCGTCTACTTCGTAAACATCCGTGGGCATGGCCACTTCATCCGTGCTTACATATGCTTCAAATCCGGCGGTTGTAGAAATTCCACGATTCCATCCACCACGGATATTCGTAACCGGCTTGCCAGCTACATTCAGAACGGAAGTTACCTGAGATGCGGTCTGACCACTATAGCAATACACATATACCGGTACATCATCTGGAATCACTTCCAGATTATCCGCAATGGCGGTGCTGGCAAAAGGCATGTTTACGGCACCGGCCAGGTGGCCTTCTGCGTAAGCATCTGCTGCTCTGGTATCGATGATGAACATTTCTTCGCCCGCATCAATCAAGGGCATCAATGCTTCCATGGTAATCATGTGATTGTTCTCGGGATATTCAGCAAAATAAGCCATTGCGGCCTCTTCCACCACATTTACTTCTACTACATCTTCCGGTTCTTCTACGGGAGCTTCTGTTCCGCCACAAGCGGCGAAGGATGCTGCGATTAAGGCAACCACCAGCATTACTGCAAATAATTTCTTCAATTTCATGGACTACTCTCCTCCTCTAGGATGCATCTTTTTTACTTGGCAACACCGCCGTACCTTCCGGTATATCTACAGGGTTGTTGGGATTACTGGACCATTCCAGATAAGCACCATCGTAGATTTTAATGTTTCTGTATCCCGCATTATACAAGGATAGGAACACCGGGGCTGCACGCATGGACGTTTGACAATACATAATAATTTCGTTTTCTGGTCTCATTCCATTGTCGATGAAATCGATACGAATTGTCTGTACACTCTTAAATGTATTATCAGCATAGAAAACGTTGGCATAATCCATCATAATGGAAGATGGGATTTTTCCTTTTTCTATGTATTCCTGATCGGTTCTTACGTCGAGCAAAATCATATTGGGATTCGGTTCATCTATCTGATCCTTTACATCACCCATGGTGGCAATGTACAAATCACTCTTGTCTCCCGCTTTATACTGCGATTCTTTGATGGTAGGCGCCTGATTTGTCAACTCTATTCCGGCCATTTCGATGGCTGATATTCCACCATCGATTACTTTGGCATTTTCATTTCCATACATGAGGAAGGACCACCAAAGGCGGGCAGCGCTCATACGGTCATTATCATAAATGTACACGGTGGTATCTTCTTCGATACCCGCTTCACTCATGGCTTTTTCGAATTTTGCTTTCGATGTCAACATGTTGTCAACAGGAACGGAAATGACAATATCATCTTTCACTACATTTACCGCACCCTCCACGTGACCCTTCTTATAGTCTTCCGGCTTCTGCATATCTATGATATAGAATTCCTCATCTCCAACCAGTAATTCTGCAAAATCAGAAGCACTGATGATTTGAGATTCCGTCTCCACATAGTCAGACGGATTGCAAGCGGAAACCGAGACTGCCAATAGTACCAATAGAAGTGTCAGTGTTAATTTTTTAGCAATCAATCGCACAAGCTTTCTCCTCCTTTAATAAAAGAGCTACTGTAACTTTGTTAGTAAACTGTCAATCTCATCATACAACAGGGAGAAACCATTGTCCTATAATAATTTTTTATGCTACATATGATATTTTTATAGTTGAAAAAAAATTAACAATGTGAGATAGTTGGAAAAAAAGCAAGAGAAGGTTATGCTTATGTCTCGAAAATCCACCCCCATTGCCCTAACAAGCAAATGGACTGAAACCAATAAATCCACCATCGCTACCATTCTCTTTCTGGTGGCTTACTTCTTAATGAACCTTCTTTTCCTCACACAGTATCCTTTCGTGCATTCGGATGAATCCTGGCTATCCGGGCTTACCCGAAACATACTGGAAAGCAAAGACTTGGGGGTTACGGAGACCTTTTATGACGTAAAGCCCAGATACCCTCATGCCATTAAAACGGTTTTTCACCTTTTGCAGATGCCATTTCTCATGATATTTGGGTACCATGTTTTCTCATTCCGGCTCTTGTCGCTACTAACTTCCACGGTTGTACTCGGCCTCTTCCAACGTCTCTTGATCCAACTCAGTCCCATTGATAGGGAGGAAAATCGAAGGATCATAATAGCGTCCTTCTTGGGAATGGCAATGATGGCCAGTTCCATTCAGTTCATATATGCCGCACACTTCGCCCGACAAGAAATCATTCTTTTGTTGGCCTTGGTGGCCATTGCTTCTCTTCTATACCGCGAAAAACCCATTCCGGCTGCCATTATAACCGGTCTATCCATCGGACTTCATCCCAATAGTTTCATTCTTGGAATGATGGGCTTACTCATGCTACTTCCCGGGAAGACCTTCCATGTCCGCCCTCTCACGAAATGGAAGCCGTTATTGCAATACACAGGCATTACGGCATCCATAGGAGGCATTTTTCTTGCCATTAGTCTTTCTTTCGACCCCAACTTTTTCTCTCATTATCTGGCATACGGCCAAAGCGAATTTGATATCGCCGCCCCCATCACATCAAAATTGGGAGAATTCCCCTACTTTCTCCAAAAAATATGGTTTCAGGTCAGTGGCACCTACCATGTTCCCAATATTCGAATAGAACTCATTCTCTTTGGAGTGGCTTTCCTGGTATCTTTGTGGTTGGTTTTGCAGAAAAAAAAGACTCTCCCCACAGAACAAAGAAGACCACTTCTCTTTGTTTTGCAAGGTCTATTGGGGATTTTTGCAGGTATGGTTATCATCGGCCGATATAATCAGACCAGCATTGTGTTCTTCTTTCCCTTGTTTTTTGCGCTGCTGTATCTTCTCCTGCTCTTCTTCTGGCAAGAAAAAAACCAGAAGAAGACACCTGGTCTATGGCTTTCCATGGCTGCCATCATCATAGTGCTTTTACTTTCCACAATTTCGAACATTTCGCCTTGGCTATCCACCCAATATTCCTATGACAGATATTTAAATGAAATTAGCAAAGCCATTCCTTCCCATGCCAAGGTTCTGGCCAATTTGAACAGTGAATACTATTTTGAAAATGACGGTCTCAGGGACTATCGAAATCTTTCCTACCTCAAAGAAAACAATCTTTCTCTTTCGGAGTATCTGGAAGAAAATCAAATCCAGTACATCGTCATATCCGATGAACTGGATTTGATTTATCAGAAACGGCCTATTTGGAACATGATCTACGGGAACTTACGGTACATGGACGAATTACAGGATTATCTCCAAGAATCCTGTACCCTGGTTCATGAATTCCAAGATAATGTATACGGCATTCGTATCGTACAATATATGGAATCAGACCTGGACTTTACCGTTTATGTCTTCAAAATAGATGATTTTGTGGGATAGCGCTTTGGCCTCCTCCACATCATGGGTTACGAAGACAACCGTAAAACCCCTTTCTTTCCATAACTTTTTTAAAAGCTGAATGGCTCCTTCTTTGCTTTCCTTGTCCAAACTGGAAAAAGGTTCATCCATTAATAATACTTGGCTCTCCATAGCCAATGCCCTGGCCAATGCGCCCCGCTGCTTCATTCCACCGGATAGTTGATGGGGATAATATCCATAAAATTCCTCCAGCCCCACGGCCAGCAATGCTTCCTTTGCCCTTTGCTCCCCCTCCGATGAGGTGAATCCCCGATTGGCTTTACGAATGGCATAGGATACATTGTCACCCAAGGTTCTCCAAGGGAATAATTGGTTGAAATCCTGGTGTATCATGAATACTTCTCTACAAGGAGATCCACCCTCCTCAAAACCGGCAATGACCTTCAAAAGCGTAGTTTTCCCACATCCAGAGGGTCCTAAAATGGCGATAAACTCACCGCTTTCTACCTCCAAATTCAAATGCCGAAGCACCTGCAAGGTTTCTCCCTGGTTCTCGAAAGATCGATTGACATTTTTTAATGAGATTCTCACAGATTTCCTCCTAGACCGTGGGATTCCACTTGCGTATGGTTTTTCTTTCCCAGTATTGAAATAGTACCGATTCCACAACAAATCCAATGATAATTACCACAAGAATTCCAACAAACAACCCGGGTGTATTCATAAAGGTGCGCTGTTTGAAGATGTACCATCCAATACCTCCTTGCAAACCAATAGCACCAAACACCATTTCCGCACCGATTAATGCCCGCCAACTCCTGGCAAACGCAATTTTCAATCCGGAAATAAAATATCCCAATGCGGATTTCATACGAATTTCCCAAGTCATGGCCCAATGGCTAAGTTCCATATTTCGACCAATTTCCAAGTAAATGGGAGGTACCGCCGCAAAACCTTCCGTCAAATTTATCATTATAGGCCATAACGCAGAATGGACGATAATAGCAATGATGCTAGCATCTCCTGTTCCAAACCAAACAATAATCAGAGGTAGCAAGGCCAACGCCGGTAATGGGTGCCCTACCAACGCCAAAACCTTTCCCAATCCCGCCATCACCAAATACCGCTGCGCCGCCAAGGATAATATCAGTGCCAGAACCGTTGCGATTATCATTCCTATAACGATTACCTTAAGAGAATAGTAAATCTGTATCAGAAGGTTTCCATTGACCACGGAATCCAGCAGGGTATTGCCCACTTCTCCCAATGTGGGCAATACAAGGGAAGAAACTCCTCCTAATGTAGCCGAAACCTGCCACAATGCCAGAAAAAACAACACCCAAAGGACCATAATCAACTTTTCTTTTTTATCTTTTTTCCATTTCATATATCGTCACTTCTTCCACTAGAATAGGTTCCTTGATTAAGCCCAAAGCCAACATTTGATCCGCCAGCTTCTGAATTCCCACCAATTGATTGGAATAGATGGTTCCATGGTAGGTCATCTGCGTCAACAACTCCTCTTGGGGAACTCCATAAACAGGAGCCAACAAAGCCGCCGCTTCTTCCATATTTTCATTGATATAAGTAATGGCCTGATCCAAACAGTCCAGTATCACTTTGTAATAGTCCGGATGCTCTTCGTAGAAGCTTTCCAGAGTAACACCAGTAATAAAAGTGAAGGGTCCCCCCATAATCTCTTCGCCGGTTATGATTACATGCATACCCGCTTCCAACTCCTGCCCCAAATATGGGGGGGTAGAAAAGTGGGCCACGATTTCCGTCTCCGCCATCAATGCATCCATGGCATCCGGATGAGACAGGGATACGATCTGATGATCAAAATAGTTGGGATCTCCAAAAGCTTTTTCACTGGCAATACATAGCAGGATATGTTGGGTTGCCCCAGGCGACAAAATGGCAATTCGATCTTTTGGTCCGATGTCTCCCAGGGTTTTTATGTCTTCTTGATCGGTTACTAAAGCCACTTCATTGAAGGATAGACCGGTAGCATATTTCCATTTCATGCCATTGTCCAAACCCACCAGCACAGGTGCCGGACCCATAAATCCAAAGTCGATTTCACCGGCAACCATTGCCTCACGAATGGGTGTAGGCCCACCGAATTGCTTCCATTCTATAGAAACACCCGGCAAAGCTTTTTCTAACAATTGCTGTTCTCGCATGACCTGCAGCGGGGCATAGGCCAGCCCATACTGCTCCGCAATTCGGATTTGGGCCTCCTCTTTCGCTGAACCACAGCTGGTGCAAAGAGTCACCACCAGCAGACCAATCCATATCCAATTTTTTCGTCTACCTCTTTTTCTCATAGGATTCGATACAAGTTCCTTCCTTTTTCATCCAATACTTGAAATCGTTGTTGAAAATGCTTTATCGATTCTTCCACAGACCCTGCCGGGTTCACCAACACACAATGTCCCAGTCTCTGAGTGGCATTTTCCGTATTCCCAATCCAATCCCCTACTTTGTAATTATATCCCACATCCACCACATGAGGAAAATCCCTCACCTGGCTTTCCGGTGTTATTCTATGAATCCGTCCAGGATGGGCAAAAAGCAATTGAACCGAAGCGGTGCCAGGAGATTTGGAAATATGGTATTCCTTCAATGCCGTAAGGTGAGGGGTTTCTCCCAGTGCTCCCAAAATCACACTTTCCAAAATATCAAATCCAGTAATGAGGGGGATAAACAGATCCTCGAAAGCGCCCCCAATACGACATGCCACTTCATTCACCAAGAGTCCCTCATCCCCCAGTAACAATTGAATATATAGTGGTCCGTGGGTAATATGAAAGGCTTCTTGAATGTCTTTTGAAATTTTCAGGATGGATTTCGTCCACTCTCTGTACTGACTTGGGAATCGGTGGCCTCGGGCGATACCAATGTGCTTCTCCCCCGCCAAATGCAATCGGTCGGTAATGGATAAAACCGTAAGTTCTCCTTCCCAAGCCCATGCGCTGACGGTGATTTCGCTGGAAGGATAATATTCTTCCAGCAAGGCCTCTTTTTCTCTAGAATAAGACAATGTGAGAGGAAGATGTTCCAACACTTCCTCTTGAGAGTCCAGGCGAAAAACCCCTCTTTGTCCTTGTGCATCCAAAGGCTTTAATACTACCGGTCCCGATAGCTTACCCGCTACTTCATGTTGATCGGGGGAAATCAGGCTCCACTTGGCAGTGGGAATTCCTGCGGCTTCCAAGTGCTTCTTCATCACCTTTTTGTTGGTGACAGATTTTGCTTGTTCCACCGTGAGCCAGCTGGGAAGATGCAAGGCTTCCGCTACCATGGCAGCCGTGAATACAGGTTGGTCGGTTCCCATGGTCATTACACCATCCACCTTCCAATCCTTGGCAGCGGCGATACAGGCCTCACTGTCAAAAGTACTCACTTTGCAGTGAATGGCTCCTTCCTCTAATCCCGACGGATTGTCGCTATAGTCGGCCACCACTACCTGGATTCCCATCGCTTTGGCCTTGCGGATTCCGCTTCTTTGGCATTGAGCGCCTCCTAAAAGAAGTATTCGTTTCATCATGCTTTTCTCAATTCTTCTTCCATCGATAATAGTACCAAATCTTTGTATATAGACAGGCTAATTTCCATATGGAATAGCTGGACTTTCCCGTCTTTCTGGGGACATAAGGGTAGGGTATATTGGCCACTCTTATGTTTGCTTGTAGTGCCTCTGCCGAAAGATAAAAAAAATTCCGGTTGGAAACAGACAGCCGTCTGGCCAAATTCCCGGTCATCACCCGATATGCACTTACCTTCACGCCCTTGGGCAGGCGGAAAGCTTTTCGAAAAAAAATATCTCGTAATCGGCTTCCATATCTTCGTATAAAAGGAGGGCGGCTCTCTTTCGTCCATTCCGGGATGCCATATACCATGTCGTATCCTTCCATGGCTTTGTGGACCAGCACCGGAATCACCTCAGGTGGATGCTGCCCGTCATCGTCCATGGTAAGAACTATGAGGGGCTCCCCCTGTATCCCTCGCAGGCCTCTTCTTATATTCTCCTGCTGTCCAACATTCTTGTCATAGCACAGGACGCTCACATCCGAATCATGGGAAGCAATCTGAAGAAGCACCTCTTGACTTCCATCCCGGCTTCCGTCATCCACCAACAAAAACTGACACGAAATATTTTCCCTCTTTAGTACATATCGAACTTCATTTATCACATCCGAAATGCTGCTCTTTCCGTTATACGTTGAAATCATTATCAATAATTGAGTGGAATCCATTAGCGCTTCACCCTTTTCCATAGTCGATCCACCACGTAGTCCACCTGTTGCCCCGTCATTTGGGTATGAATCGGTAGTCTTAATAACCTTTCGGCCACATTTCGGCTACGGGGCAAATCCTCCGGATGGTAGCCCAATTTTCTTCCCATGGGTGAAAGATGCAAGGGCACAAAATGACTTCTGGCGTCGATTCCGTCTTCCAACAATCCCCTTCTTAAATCCTCTCTTTCTTCGTAGCCTGGGCAAAGAAAATAGTACAGATGATAGTTCGGAGTCACTTCTTCCGGAATTGCCATCAACTGAAAACCATGTTCCGGGAATCTGGCTTCTTGTAGTTGATGATGATAATTTTCCGCAATGGACCTGCGAATTTTTGTGATTTCAGCGGCCGACTCCAGTTGAGAAATCAACAGAGCCTGACTCGTGGCGCTCATCACGAAATTAGAACCTTGGCCTTGCCATGAATATGATGCGACCTCTCCCCGACGAAACTGATCCTTGTTGGTTCCATTCTCCCGCAAAATGGACGCTTTGTGAACCATCTCTTTCTCCCGAAACAGAAAAGCCCCTCCTTCTCCGCAGGAGAAGTTCTTCGTATGATGAAAACTATATGCACCAAAATCTCCCAATGTCCCTAACCATTGATCTTTGTATTTAGCGTGGACACCCTGAGCACTATCTTCTACTACGGTTACACATTCGGCCAGGGCCCAATCCTTCAATCGTTCCATGTCACAGGGGATACCACCATAATGAGAGACCACCACCGCCCTTGTTTTTGAAGAAACCCACTGATCCAGTTCATTCACGTCTATGTTTTGTGTTTCCTGTTCTATATCACAAAAAACAGGAATCCCCCCTGCCGCCAGCACAGCATTGGCAACGGAAGGAAACGTGTAGGACGGAATAATCACCTCATCCCCCTTAGTCAACTCCATGAGACGAAATGCCATCTCCAGAGCTGAAGTGGCAGAGGTGGTCCACAAAACATTGAAAATCCCATAGGATTTTTGAAAGAGTTGGGTCAAAGAGGCTTCCAAACGCCCTCCTTCCCCAAGATTTTCTTCATATATCGCTTGGTGAAGCCAGTCCATTTGGTTTTCCGGCTGATACCGCCTGTGAAATTCTACTCTCATACCCATTGTTTTTCTCATTTCCCGGGATTTCTTGCGTGGCTAATTATATTATAGCGTTCTTTCCCTTGTCAACATATGATATAATCTCAAAGGAACGAAACAACCCATTCATTACCCCTTCAGGAGGACATTCATGAATATACTTGTCACCGGCGGTGCCGGATTTATCGGAAGCAACTTCGTTTATTATTACATGAAGAATCACCCGGATCATTCATTATTTTGCATGGATTCCATGACCTATGCTGCCAATCCCCTTACTCTGGAAGATGCGAAGAAGTCTCCTCATTTCACATTCATAGAGGCCGATATTACCGACCGAAATCGAGTCTTTGAGATTTTTCATCAGGCGGGATTTGATGTGGTGATTAATTTTGCAGCGGAAAGTCATGTGGATCGGTCCATTGAAGATCCTTCTGTTTTTCTCAGAACCAATGTACTGGGTACCCAGAACTTAATGGATGCTGCCAGAGAAACCCATGTGACTCGTTTTCATCAAGTCTCAACGGATGAGGTTTACGGCGACCTTCCGCTAGATCGACCCGATTTATTATTCTCGGAACACAACGCCATCCATGCCTCCTCACCCTACGCAGCTTCTAAAGCGGCCGGAGACTTGTTGGCATTGTCATATTTTAGAACCTACGGATTTCCCGTGACTCTTTCCCGTTGTTCCAACAACTATGGCCCCTTCCAACATGTGGAAAAGCTAATTCCGCTCATAATCGTGCGGGCATTGCATCATCAGCCTTTGCCCGTATATGGCAAGGGACACAACATAAGGGATTGGCTTCATGTGGAAGACCACTGCGCCGCATTGGATATCATTCTTACCAATGGAGTGCCGGGCGAGGTATATAATATAGGGGGAAATAACGAGCGAAACAATTTAGATGTAGTGAAAACCATTTTAAAACAGCTGGATCGACCGGAATCCCTCATTCAGTTTGTCACCGATCGGCCAGGACATGATCTTCGTTATGCCATTGATGCCGCGAAAATCAAACAAGAGCTAGGTTGGGAACCTACCACCCATTTCGAACAAGGTATTCAGGATACCATCCACTGGTATCTTGAAAACACCGAATGGTGGGAATCCATATTATCCCCGGATATAGGTAAAAGTTGAGGTGGCGATGGACACGAACAAGAAAGAAAAAAACCGAACACTAGAGGCAGCAGAGGAAAATATGATAGATTGTTTGGGAGATATCTGTCCTCTTCCCATGATGAAATTTCA
>CALFUG010000302.1 GCA_937928455.1 uncultured Clostridia bacterium | reverse complement strand
ATTCCTTCGTGGTTCCTTTCGTACCGGGTTCCTTCATTCCTTCTTCTCTCCCCCAACCTCCCGAAAGAGACTACCTCCCGAAAATGGATTTTAGCAGGTTTTGAAGAAAGCTGACCGTACCGGTCTGAGAGTTTTCAAAAACATTGGCCTGAACCGGCTGTGCCGCCTTTTCCTTAATGAACACCACTTGTTCCGTGGTATAGAGAACCGCATCTCCAGACCCCATGGTATCAATCTTCACCTTGTATACGCCCCCCGAAAGGTTCTCCACTTTTTTTGTGAAGAAAGCCAGATTGTTGGTGGAAGTAAAGAAAACGGTATCCATCACCCATCCCTGTAACACTTGAATGGAGGGTTCTGTTGCAATGGCCGCACCGGAAACAATGGCGGTTTTTTCCGACTGCACTTTGTTCCATTCATCAATGGTTAGCGGCACGGGCTTGCCCTCGGCATCATTTTTTACCTGCTTATATAGATTCACCCGAATGGTTTCCGGCGCCGTCAGTTTGACGGAAATCAGCAAGCTGCTGGAATATACGGTGGAACCATCCATAGGATTCACCACGGTTACGGCCGGATCCTCT
Organism: uncultured Clostridia bacterium; assembly: GCA_937928455.1. Lineage (GTDB taxonomy): Bacteria > Bacillota > Clostridia > Peptostreptococcales > Anaerovoracaceae > JAAZGD01. Next base: position 805 of record CALFUG010000302.1, on the reverse strand, counting down.
GCGCCGTAGGCTTCGGTGAGGGAGAAAAAGGAACACATGGAAAACATCAGCACTACAATGAGTAGCACTGCCAGTCCTCTTTTGCTTATGGAATTGTTGGCTGTTTTCTGATAAAACATGACACTTCTCCCTATCATACAGGTTCAATATACCATACCAATGTTACAGCCGTATTACAATGGAATTAAACTGGCTTTACATCCAATGACCGGAACTGTGTCCCGGGGTCGGACCGGGGTCGGGTAAGGGTCAGATGAGGGTCGGACCGGGGTCGGGTACCAACGGTTGCACCAGGTCGGGGTCCTGGTGTACAATATCTCTATGAAACCATTAAATATTTATACGGACGGAGCCTGCTCCGGCAATCAAAACCAAGAAAATATCGGCGGTTGGGGAGCCATTCTGGAATTCGGCCCGGCTCAAAAAGAGCTATTTGGCGGCCAGCGAAATACCACCAACAATCGTATGGAAATGACGGCGCTTCTGGCGGCTTTACAAGCGGTCACCAAGGAGAATCAACACATTCGTGTTTTTTCGGATTCCGCATATCTGATGGATTGTTTTCGGAAAAAATGGTACTTGGAGTGGCAAAACAACGGGTGGCGTACCAAATCCAAAAAGCCGGTGGAAAACAAAGATTTATGGGAACCTTTGTTGGTATATTTGTCGCGGCATCAAATGGACTTTTACCGGGTGAAGGGACATGTGAGCTTGCGCCAAGGAGAGGCGCTGCTGCAAAAGGGGTATGAACAATTCCTGGAATGGAATGGGACAGATTTTACGTACGAAGAGTTTCTCTACATCA
>CALFUG010000301.1 GCA_937928455.1 uncultured Clostridia bacterium | reverse complement strand
TCCTCGATGGCATTAATATATTCCACATCCTCCTTCACCGGATTGGTATCATCATACCGCAAATTACATCTGCCGCCATATTTTATGGCCGTGCCAAAATTGAGGCAAATGGACTTGGCATGGCCAATGTGCAAATATCCGTTGGGCTCCGGCGGAAAGCGTGTGACCACTTCCCCTCCATACTTTCCTGTTTCATTATCTTTATCGATGATTCCATGAATAAAATTGTCTGCCATATCTTCCTCCAAAGGCGGATTTCTCCTAAATTCCTGTGTTTCAGGTCCTATGTATTATATCATATTTCCGGGAGAAACCCATCCTCTTTTCCCTGGTTTTTCCGTGAAAAAGAAAGACATTGTCCCATTGATTTGATGACTATTGCCGATAAAGCCGGGAGGGTGTAAAATAATGTTAATTCATGATCTGTCTCGAATATATTAAGGAGGAACAAAAATGAAACAAAGGAAAGTTTTCGCCATTCTTCTCTCCTTCCTGATGGTACTGGCCTTTGCCGCTTGTACCCAAGCTCCCGCAGAGGAGCCGGAGGGGGGCACCGACGTCGCCGAAGTCACTCCCTTCGAGAAGCATACCATCGCCTATCCCGAGGATTTGGATATTTATGCTTCCGGCGCATCCAGCTACGATAGCTATGGGGACCATTTTGATTCCCCATATTTCAAGCCTTTGGATGTGTTCAACATGACAGCTACCGACACCCTTTCTGTCATCCCCAATTTCAAAACCTACCAGCAGAGCACGGAATATTCCTGTGGCGCAGCATCGGCTTTGATGGTACTCCATCACTATGGCATCACGGATTACGATGAAATGACCATCTGTCAATTGGGAAGCGTTAGCGATGAAACCGGTGTTGGTGTGACCGGCGTCTCCCAATTCTTTGAGGGCATCGGATGGAACGTAGAAACCAATCGGGACGGCACCGTGGCCTTGGATCCTTATTTGGATTTAGAGGACCCCAACAACTTTACCACTTGGGTACGTACCCACTTGGATGAAGGCACTCCCATTATGATTGACTGGTTGGATTGGGCCGGCCATTGGCAAGTCATCATTGCTTATGACACCATGGGTACCGATGACAACTTTGGTGATGATGTATTAATTGTAGCAGACCCATACGACACCAGCGACCATTATCAGGACGGTTACTATACGGTCCCGGCAGAACGATTCTTCTGGATGTGGAGAGAAGGCGTTCATGAAGGGGCCGAACCAGAGTACTTCCCCTGGGTGATTGCCACACCAGCGGAATAATTCTTTCCGAAACACAAGCAAGAAATCATGCCAGAACATACTGGCAACAGAAAAGCCCGGTGTATCCGGGCTTTTTTCGTGAAAATCATAAAAACAAAAAAAAAGATTCCCTTGATGAACGGCATCAAGGTCGTTTGCTTTCGCAAGGAACCCCCGCCTGGCAAAGACCGCATCCAATAATATAATCTTTTCGATCGATATCCGAAGGCCAATAGTGAAGTGCAAAGTAATCCTCGTATTCCCCACATAAGTCCTTGTCATGTCCTTTTTCCGAAATAGCCATGGCAGGACAACGGCCCACGCAAGCCATACAACTTCCATCCTGATAGTACAAACACCATTCGGTGTGACTGGTGTAGGGCATTTTAGATATCTCTATCGGAGCATCTACGATCAAAGAAGTGATGCGATGAGCCTTCCCCTTTTCTGTTATCAGTCCGTCGGATAATCCAAAGGTACCCAAACCCGCCAAGTAGGCACTGTGGCGATGAGACCATGAGGAAGCCCACCCCACCCGCTCATCACGAAAGGCTCTAAAGGTAGGAACCAAATCGATCGATACGGCCCGCACCCCTTCCTTCTCCATCGCTTCCACCAATTTCCCACTGAATTCTTCCATCAAAGGCTCCCATTCCCCTCGGCTCACAATCCATTCTCTGGAGGGGCATATGGTTTCCTGGCTTTGGGTGTCTTTGGTCTTTCTCATTTGCGGAAACACCATAGAAACCACCCGAAGGTTCGCCGGTTCCTCCCGGGGATATTTCATCTGAAACACTTCCGTCGGACTCCAGTGAAAGGGTCCGATATGCTCCTTGAGAAAATCATAATATGGATCTCGTCCATCAGCAATGCCCACCAAGGGAGCTTCCCACATGGAATCCTCCGGCCGTCCCAAGGTACCATAGTGATTCTTTTCCAAACCATTATAAGTCCCCTGAATGATCCCATTCAATCTTTCCCGGTTCATTTTTCCCTTCATTCCTTTTTCCTCTTTCACTTTTTTTCTCCCACCATTTTTTTGGGATTCACCAAAAGGTCATACTCCGTTTCGCTAAGAATACCCAATGCCATAGCCGCTTCCTTTAAGGTTCGGTTTTCTTCATGGGCTTTTAAAGCCACTTTGGCACTTTGGTCGTATCCAATCACCTTGGAAAGGGCGGTTACCAACATCAAGGAACGATCCACATGGTCTTGTATATTTTCTAAAACCGGTTTCATGCCCCTTACACATCTTTTTTCAAAGGAATCGATAGCATCTCCCAAAAGTCGAACCGATTGAAGAAAATTATATATGATGACCGGCATATACACATTCAATTGAAAATTTCCTTGGGAAGCCGCTACCGTCAATGTGGTATCATTTCCCATGACTTGAACGCATACCATGGTCAATGCTTCACACTGAGTGGGATTCACCTTACCCGGCATAATCGAACTACCCGGCTCATTGGAAGGCAATGATAATTCCCCCAATCCGCATCGCGGCCCGCTGGCTAAAAATCGAATGTCATTGGCCATTTTCATCAAGTCGCAAGCCAGGGTTTTCATGGCACCATGAGCCTGCAATAAAGCGCCTTTACTGGTGAGCTGATAGAACTTATTTTCTCCCTCCCGGTAAGGTATCCCGGTCCACTGGGACAGAAGCGCTGCCATATTCCGACCAAAAGCCTCCGGTGCTTGAAATCCGGTTCCCACAGCGGTTCCTCCCAGAGCCAACTCTTGAAGACCCACCAAGGATCTCTCCACCATCTCCCGATCTTTTCTTATCATCTCCAGAAATCCGCTGATTTCCTGCCCTAAGGTCAATGGGGTGGCATCCTGCAGATGGGTGCGACCAATTTTGATGATATCCTGATACTCCTCTTTCTTTTGGGAAAGGGTGTTTTCAAGAGTCTTTAGTGCAGGAAGTAGATGGCCTGATATATTGGCCAAGGCTGCCATATGCATGGCAGAAGGAAATACATCATTAGAGCTTTGAGAACAATTTACATGATCGTTGGCATGCACCTTTTGGACCCCTAATATTTCATTGGCTCTGTGGGCCAGAACCTCGTTTACATTCATGTTGGTTTGAGTGCCACTTCCGGTTTGCCAGAGAGACAGGGGGAATTCTTCCTTCCATTCTCCCCCCAATATTTCCTCGGAAGCGGAAACAATGGCCCGGGCCACGTCCTCCTCCACCAACCCCTGTTGGAAATTTACCTCCGCAGCCGCCTTCTTAATGGTAACGATGGCATATACCACATCCATGGGCATCTTTTCGTCCCCGATAGGGAAATTCTC
>CALFUG010000300.1 GCA_937928455.1 uncultured Clostridia bacterium | reverse complement strand
GATTGGAAATAGAAAAGAATCACGTAATCTGGTATGACGACGAATATGCGATTCATACTGGGAAGGTGAAGGAGATTACCCATGGGGAAAATGGAAAGATTGCTGTTTTGATAGCAACGGATTTGGAAAATGGAAATCCAGATTTCGATTTAATAATTCATACTTCTGAAGAGTCCACCATTTATAATGTGGAATTAAAAGAAGGAGAACTCATACACTGTGTTTGTAGTCCCATTATGCTATTGAGTATTCCCGGGCAGACGTCAGGATACATCCTTTATAAATAAGAGTAGAATTAGTGTGAAGGGGTCAAGCATGGGTTAATACACACTTAAATCTTTCGGATTGAGTGAGTTTCTGGGAATAAAAAAGGACACCTTGTGGGGTGTCCTTTTGGTTTCAAACTATTCAATATACATATACTCGATAGGAACGGTTTCGGCGCCCAATGCTTGACCTTGCCAACCCATGATAAGGGTGGCCCCCAAACCGCGATCCATGTATTCGATATCTATCTTATACTTCTGACCGGCAACGGCGGAGAAAGTATGCGAGAAGTTCTCTCGGCTATTCCACCCCCATTCGTCAATAATGAGGACGTCATTCACCCAAACCTTAATACTGTCATCCACACTAAATACCAGCGTAACATCTTCCGTGAATTTGGTTTCTAGGTAACCACTGATTTCTCCATAGAAAGCGTCAGTAGAAATGCCGGAAGGTGCATCTCCACCCCACTCATAATAAACCTGGCCGATTGTTTCGTGTCCGGCAGTGGAACTTATATTACCGTTTTGATCCACCTCATAGAAGGCACTAAGGAAACCTGTGCCATCCCTATCTAGTGCGTTGAGATACTGTGGGATAGCATATTGGTCATATGTTTCTTCCAAAACGAAATAGTTGGATTCAGGAATCAAGCTCATAGGCGACGACTCCGACTGCCAGAATAAGAATACTCCGGCATAAAGAGGGAGTTGTTGATATTCTACCGTTATCGGATAATAGGTTCCAGCCTCCAAATAGACGGGAGTGTCGCTTACGGAGAAGGCCAAACTTAGATGCCCCCAATTATCAATCACCGTTTCCTCATCTATGAATACCCGTACTCCGTCATCGGAATAGGTTTTAAAAGTATAGTTTCCCGATACCAACGGTTTGATATAGCCGGTCCACCTTATGGAAAAACTTTCGGGTTCCATGGAGGGATCCGGTGCATCGTAACCGAAATTGAAATTCACACTGTTATCAATTCTTCGCAGACGGAGGGCGGAAGCGTTTTGCAACTCCGCTTCATCGAAATATTCTCCAAGAATTCCATTTACATAACCATCATCCACTACGACGGGTTGGAAATGAGCCGTAATGGTGACATCACCTGTCACGGTTACATTTCCGGCGCCATCCGGCAACATGGAGTTATCCGTGGATGTAAAGTGGCTAAATACATACCCCGGATTTGCCGTTGTTTGAATGCTGATGGATTGGCCACCTGTAACCTCGGTATAGGTAGGTGTTACGGTTCCTGCTCCTACAGGGTTCACCGCCACATTTACTGTATAAACTTCAGGCGGTTGTGGAAAAAGTTCGGACGGGATATTTAATGTAGAATAGTTGGCATTATAAATGATTTTAGAATTTCCGGTCATATCCAAAGATTTTGCAACCAGCCGCCCTATGATTTCCGTGGACCCCCCCATGTTTGTTGATGCGTTTGGAGCATACAATAATCCAGTGATCTTATCATTCCCCGGCAAGTTAACTTGGGTTGCATCAGTAATCAGGCTCCCATTTATATATGTAAATCCATTGGCAGTAAAGGTATCAATTCCTTGGTATATGACATGGGCATACAGAGGGTTAGCCGCATTCATGGGGATGTAATCTCGGGATACAATGTATACTTGGTCCGGGTCCTCACTACTGTTAATAATAAGCATTGTACTATCGCCAATTACATCATTGATGTGAAGATATAAAGTGTGGTTTCCGGTTATATTCATGGATTTCCATCCGGAAAGATTCAGTTTGTCAATTACAACATGAATATCCTTGGTTGTTAAATCAAAAATAATAACATGATTTTGAGAAGTCACCTTAAACTCCCCGAAATGAGTGTTTTCGTTTACATGGATAGCCATGTTTTCGTTGCTGCCAACCGGAATATAATTCTCAATGGCAGGAAATTCTGCCAGGTTTGGAAATTGTTCTTCAAAAGTAGTAGTACTTAATTCATGGCTTCTACTATCGAAGCCGTCCCATCCCCATAATGGATAATTAAATGCAGTTCCGGTTTTATGGTAAAATGTTCCGGTGAAAGCAGGGGCACCACCACCGAATGTAAGATCCCCATTTGCTGTATATAAATCACCATCGATATTTGCACTGCCTAAGCGACTAAAATCTCCGTTCAAATAAACAGCCATTTGATCGGGGTCCGGTTGTACCGTTGCTTGCGCAACCGAAGGAGCACCTCCGATTAAGAAGAGTGCTACTATAATTGATACTAAAAAACGAACTCGCTTACCCATTTTTATACCTCACGTTTTCGAAAAGATAGGGCGGTTTATCCAGTTAAACTTTTTACGTCATTTTGTTATGATAACGGTACGACTTTTTTCTTGCCATTGCACGTTAGCTCCCAGAGCCTCTGCCACAAAGCGTACCGGAACCATGGTTCTCCCCATTTCGATATAGGGAGGTGCATCCAGCTGAACCATGTTATCACTGGCATTCTCGTTGATCAGTGCAAAATTGCTACCGATTGCCAGGAAAATATATTTTTTCTGGGCCCATACTTCGATGCTTCTGGAGTTTGGGTTCCAACGTATCGATTCGTCAGCGACTCCCAATGCGTTGAAAACTGCCCGGAAAGGAAGCATGGTTCGATCGGATACGATGACTGCAGGGGTTTCCGCCACTACAGGTTTTCCATTTACCGTCACAGAAACAGGCTGACTTCCGTAGGCAACCGAAAAAGAACCCATGATGAATGCTGTACAAAGTACGGTAATGATAATTTTTCTCATTTTCCCTCGGCTCCCGGCAGCCTTAGACAAATTAGACTCTTTATATACTTGGAAAGAATATATTTCTTTTGATTTAGTTATTATACACCAAAATATTCGATTGTATACATATATGTAACAAAAAACTCAAAATATTTAAAAAATAACATTATGGGCAAAAT
>CALFUG010000299.1 GCA_937928455.1 uncultured Clostridia bacterium | reverse complement strand
CTGTACCACGCGAGATATGGTCTCCGATAAATTGAATTCCGTAATGTCCAGGAGTCCAACGCCGGCCTGAATCTTGGACAGAGTCAACATATCCGTCACCAAACGATTCAGCCGATCCGCCTCTTCAATAATCACTTGCAGATGTTCTTCCCGTTTGTCCCGGTCCTCCCCTGAAATGTCTCGAACCAATTCCGCATAGGATTTAACCATGGTCAAAGGTGTACGAATATCATGAGATACATTGGCAATTAAATCCTTTTGCAGTTGGTCGCTTTTCGCCAATTCCTCCGAAGCGTGGGTGAGAGTTTTTGCCAAATTGGTAATTTCGCTATAGGTTCCTCCTTCAAAGGTAATACCGTATTCTCCCTGCGCCAGGCTAATGGCTTGATCGTTGATCCGTCGAATGGGTCTTGATATTCTTCTGGACAAGTAAATGGAAATGGCAAAAGCCATAGCCAAAGAAATGATGGTAATATATTTCAATTGCTCCTGTAAAATGGCCACCGTAGAACTCACCGGATAGAGGGGCGAAAAGATGTATAAGATGGCTTGATTATCAGAAGCATCTTCCACAAAACCAGCATATGCCAAGGTGTTCATGTCAGATCTTCCTTCGGGAATCAAAGAGCTGATGGACACATTGCCACTGGCAAAAAGTTGCTCCTTCATGGCCTCCATTTCGCCAATGTACCCATAGCTGGGCCGACGGCCTTCCTCTGTAATGGGAGAAAAAACAATAGTGCCATCCGTGGTCTCAATATGAATGTACATATCATTGCTATAGGAAAGATTGCGGATAATATCGATGATATTCTCGCTTTTATATTGGGTGGTAATCACGCTGGCCACCCGGTTGGTTTCGTTGATTTTCATATCTTGATAGTAATTATTCAAAAAGAAAATCTGGAGCCCCCAGAGCACCAACAACAGAGCAGTGGCGAAGGCAACAAAATAAAGCCATACTCGAAAATGGATGCTACGTACATCGAAGGCTTTTTGTTTTTCTTTATTCTGTCTCAAATTTATATCCCACT
>CALFUG010000298.1 GCA_937928455.1 uncultured Clostridia bacterium | reverse complement strand
GGCCACTCATTCGTTCCTGCAAGAAAGCCATCCCTGCCAGTACCCCAAAGACGGATTCCAAGCTCAGTATAATGGAAGTTACCGTTGGATCGGTTGTCTTTTGGCCCAGAATCTGGAAGGTAAAGGCAATACCCACCACAAATACCGACGTAAAAAGCACGGGAGCCCAACAGGCTATAATGTCCATAATCCGGGGCTCTTCCATGATAAACATGAACACAGAGGACAGAATCCCCGCCCAGATAAACTGGGCACAGGAGAGCCGTACCGCATCTACTTTCAACACCAATTGATCCACCGCTAAAATGTGGGCGGCCCAGAAGAAAGCCCCAATAAATATGAGAAAATCTCCCCGCTCCATGGTGAATCCACCGGCTTTAATGGATAGAAAATAGAGCCCTACCACCGCCAGGGCCACGCCCAGCCATACCAGTTTTCGCACCCTTTTCCGAAATAGGATGAGTCCGAACACCGGTACAATAACGATATAAAGGGTGGTAATAAATCCCGTCTTCCCTGCGGAACTGGTGATGAGACCAAACTGCTGAAAGTTCCCGGCAAAACACAAAATGGTACCGCAAATGATACCCCCTATCAACAACGTCTTGTTGGAATAATTGTCCGGCATCACTTTGCTTTTATTTTTCTTTCCGAAGTACCAAGCCACCGGGATCAGCAAAAGCCCTCCCAGGATATATCGCACCGCCGTAAAGGTAAAAGGCTCCAGGATGTCCATGGCCACCTTCTGAAACACAAAGGCGGCACCCCAAATGATGGCGGTGGTGAAAAGATAAACTTCCCCTGGAATTCTCGGTTTTTCTGTCATTTTATCCTCTTGTTTTCAAGAAAGAACGAATTCGTTGCCGGGTTCGTTCCTCTCCCAATATTTGTTGAATTTCCCATAGGTCCGGGGATTGAGATCTTCCCACCAGTGCCAACCGGATTACCGTACTCACATCTCCCACATGGCCCTTGTACTGATCCGGCTGCTTCTTGTAATCCTTGGGTCTTGCGGCATAATTCAATTCCTCGCCCAATGTGCGAATCTTAGAAAACCAGGTCTCCTGATCATCTCCATGGTAGTAACTTTCCATATATTTGTCCAAAATGGGCTTCACGTCCTCTTCCCTCACATTTTCCGGAAGATCATCTACCACCCTGAAAAAATCATCGAAGAAGTAACCGATAAATTCCACCATTTGCCGTCCATAAATCAAGTCTTTTCGAGGTTTATCCCCCGTTCTTCCCAGGTCCAGGATGGCTGTAATGTAGGCCTCATCTCCTTCAAACCAAGGATACACCTCCGGCATATTTTCATAAGCCCAATCCCGGAGGAAATAGTAGAGCTCCAGGGAGGATTCTCCCAGGAGAACGTCCTTTGAAATGTCCTTCAGTTTATTCAAGTCAAACAGCGCATCTCCACTTTTCATCTTCTCTAAGGAAAAGGGGAATTCCTCCAACGCAACATCCGGATGGGCCATTCTCCACTCTTCAAAGTTGGAGTTTAGAAGGGTCATTAAATATTCCCGAACGGCTTTGGGATGGTATCCTTCCTGCCGGTAATACGCCAGAGACAACTCCGGGTCCAACCGCTTAGAAAGCTTTCGCTTGTTGCCATTTTCGTCCAGCTTCATCAGCTGGGCTGTGTGGCAAAATATGGGTTTCTCCCATCCCATCACTTCAAACAATTCTACATGGATGGGCAAACTTGCCAGCCACTCCGCCCCTCGAACCACATGGGTAGTGCGCATCAGGTGGTCGTCTACCACATGGGCAAAGTGATAGGTGGGCATACCATTGGTCTTTAACAACACTACATCCTGTACATTTTCCGGCATTTCCAAAGGCCCCCGAATCCCATCCTCCACCGTGATGGTGGTGGGATTTTCCCAGTCTCCCCCGGAACGAAGTCGGATCACATAGGGCTGTCCCTCCTCCAGGTTCTTCTCTATCTCCGGGAAAGGGGCATCTCGCCACTTGGCCCATATTCCATAGATGCCGGGATTGTGCTTATCCGCCTCCTGTTGGCTACGTATCGCCCCGATTTCCTCTTCGGAAAGAAAACATGGATAGGCCAGTCCTCGCTGCACCAAACTTTTAGCAAAGCACTGATAAATTTCCTTCCGCCCACTTTGATAATAAGGCCCGTATTCTCCCACTTCCCCGTCTTTCGTGGCGCCTTCATCGAAGTGAATGCCAAAGTGCTCCAGTGAGTTCAAGAGAATTTCCGTGGCACCTTCCACATACCGCTTATCATCCGTATCTTCAATTCGGAGGAAAAAACGTCCGCCGCTTTGTTTCGCCAAACGTTCATCGGCAAAAGCCCCGTAGAGATTCCCCAAGTGGATAAATCCCGTTGGGCTGGGCCCCAATCTCGTCACACGAGCATTCTCCGACAAATTTCTGAGAGGGTACACCCTCTCATACTCTTCCGGTGCTCTTTCGATTTCTGAAAATAGCCGTTCCGCTAGCTTTTGATGGTCCATATTGCCCCCTTGTTCTACTCTGCCAAATATTCCTTAATCAACGCTCCTAAGATTTGAATACCTTCCACCGTATCTTCGTCCGCCATATTGGAGAAGTTCAGTCTCATTTCGTGATACCGCTTGTCTCCCGGGTAGAACGAAGAGCCGGGGATGAAGGTGACATTCTTTTCAATGGCTCGCCTCAACAGCTCCCGGGTATCTTTTCCTTCCGGCAACTCCGCCCATATAAACAGACCCCCCTTGGGAAGCACATAATTCACTTCCTCCGGAAAATACTGGTCAATGGCATCCGCCATCACATTTCTTCGATGCTTGTACAACAGAGAAATATCTTCGATATGCTTGTCCATGTCGAAATGCTCCATATAATACGCCATCTGATACTGGCCAATGGTGGAAGATGCCAAATCCGATGCATTTTTCAGCACCAGATACTTTTCCATAATATCCTTATGGGCGCAAAGCCAAGCCACCCGAAGACCGGGACAAAAGGTTTTGGAAAAGGTGCCTACATACACCACCTGTCCTTTGGAGTCATAGGCACAAAGAGGCTTCATGGGTTCTTTTTCAAAGGACAGCTCGGAATACGCGCCGTCCTCAATCACCGGCACCTCATAGTGGGCCATCAGTTTCATGAAATCTTCCCGCCTCTTGGGAGACCAGCTGCGACCGGTGGGATTTTGGTAGTCCGGAATCACGTAAATCATTTTCACCCGTTCTCCATACTGCTCCAAGCAGTCCTTCAGTGCATCGATTTCTATGCCATCATGGTCTGTGGGAACGCCTACCAGCTCCGCTTCATAGGCCCGCAGTGCATTGACCGCCCCCAAATAGGAAGGTGTTTCAAAAAGAATCACGTCCCCTTTATTCACAAACAACATGCCACTCATATCCAGGCCCTGCTGAGAACCGCTGGTGATAATGATTTCATCCATATCATAATGGACACCCCATTTGGCCTCCATCCGATCCAGAATTTTTTTCCGAAGAGAAGGCAATCCACTGGTGCTGGCATAGGCAAAAGCCTGGGGGCCCGCCTCGCTAATGGCACCCAGAAAGGCCTGGGAAATCGCCTCTACCGGATAGGTTTCCGGCGAAGGAAAACCGCCGGAAAAAGATATATAGTGATCCTCCACAGGAAGCTCAAAGGCCTCCAGTAAAGAACGATCCTCCAAACGAAGAATACGATCTGCGTATTTCAATTCCTATACCTCCCAGCTATTTAAATACTTCTCTTGATCGGGAGTCAAGGTATCAATGGACACTCCCCATGCTTGCAGAATTCGCTTCGATACCAATTGATCGATGTCCTGGGATACATCCACCACCTGGGTGCCGATTTCCTGGTAGTGATTCTTGATATATAGTGCGGACAAAATTTGAACCGCAAAGCTGAGGTCCATAATTTCTGCCGGATGCCCGTCTCCGGCGGCAATATTCACCAGCCGACCATCCCCAATCACGTAGACCCATTTATCATTGGTTAATTGATACCCTAGGATATTGTTTCGGGCTTCCCGTTTATCCAAGGCTTCCTGTTCCAAAGCCGCCATGGCAATCTCCACATTAAAGTGTCCCGCATTGGAAAGAATGGCTCCATCCTTCATGGTTAACATGTGTTCCATGGTAATGGTATCCTTACACCCGGTGGCGGTAATAAATATATCCCCCAGAGGCGCGGCTTCTTCCATGGTCATTACTTGATGGCCATCCATACGCGCTTCCATGGCCTTTACCGCGTCGATTTCCGTCACAATAATCTGGGCACCCAATGCCGCTCCTCGCATGGCTATTCCCTTGGAACACCATCCATACCCGGCCACCACCACTGTTTTTCCGGCAATAATCAAATTGGTATTATTCATAATACTGGTCCAAACCGACTGTCCCGTGCCATACCGGTTGTCAAAAAGATGCTTGCACTTGGCATCGTTTACGGCCACCATAGGGAACTTGAGAATCCCTTCCCGCTCCATGGCTTTCAGTCGAATGACCCCTGTAGTGGTTTCTTCACAGCCCCCCCAAACTTCTTCTCCCAGGTCCGGTCGGCTGCCATGAATCATTCCCACCAGATCGCCCCCATCATCGATGATGATATGGGGTTTATGCTCCAAGGTCATTTCGATATGTCGATCATATTCGTCCGGTCGGGCTCCGTGGTACGCATAGACTCGCATCCCTTCCTCGGCCAAAGCAGCGGCAATATCGTCTTGTGTGGACAACACATTGCTGCCGGTTACCGCCATCTGGGCGCCCCCCTTTGCCAACACCTTGCACAAGTAGGCGGTTTTGGCCTCCAAATGAACGGACAAAGAAATGCGTACCCCTTCTAACGGTTTGGTTTGTTCAAACTCCTCCTCAAACCCGGACAACAAGGGCATGTGTTCCTTCACCCATTGGATTTTTTGATGTCCTTTGGCGGCGAGTCCAATATCTCTGATTTCATATGGCTTCATATTTTCGGATATTCCTTTCTGGGTTTCTTGCAGTATATTTTCTACTCTACCGTAACGCTCTTGGCCAAATTCTTGGGCTTGTCGATATCGCATCCCCGTTCTTTGGCAATATAGTAGGCCAACAGTTGTAAGGGAACCACCGATAACAAGGGGGTAATCTCATCCATGCAATCGGGTATCCACATCATCTGATCCGCTTGCTTTTCAATCCCGGAATTGTTTTCCTTGGCCAATCCCAGTACATATGCTCCCCTGGCCTTCACTTCTTGAATGTTGGAGAGCATTTTTTCATACAGTCTCTCTTGCGTAGCCAGAGCAATGACCAGAGTACCCTGCTCGATTAAGGCGATGGTGCCATGCTTCAACTCCCCGGCCGCAATGGCGAAGGAATTGATGTAGGAGATTTCTTTTAGCTTCAAGGAACCTTCATAGGATACCCCTACGTCCGGACCTCTCCCGATAAAAAATACTTGCTCCTTACGATAGATACTTCGGGCAATTTCCTGAAAATCTTCTTCCCTTTTCAGAAGCTCTGTCAGCTTTCCGGGGATTTCTTTCAACTCCTGTATGAAATGATGGTAATATGCATCATCAATGGTGCCCTTGGTACGTCCCATATAGAGGGCAATCAGATACATGCACATCAACTGGGTGGTATAGGCCTTGGTGGATGCCACCGCAATCTCCGGTCCGGCCCAAGTGTAGAACACATCATCCGACTCTCGCGCCACGGAACTGCCCACCACATTGACTACCGATAGCACCCGGGCACCTTTGTTTTTGGCTTCCCGCAAGGCCGCCAGGGTATCCAGTGTCTCTCCAGACTGGCTGATTCCGATGAATAGTGTATTTTCATCCACAAAGGGGTCCCGATAACGAAACTCACTGGCCACCTCCACCTCTACGGGGATTTTGGCCATTTGCTCAATGGCGGACTTTCCCACCAACCCCGCATGGTAAGCCGTTCCACATGCCACGATGTATACCTTGTTGAATTTTAAAATGTCCTCTTTGGTCATTTGGATGCCATCCAAATTGATTTCATCCTTTTCATTCAAACGGCGGTGCAAGGTTTCATGTAGCCCCTTGGGCTGTTCATGGATTTCCTTCCGCATGAAATGATCATAGCCTTCCTTCTCGGCGGCATCTGCATCCCAAGTCACATGAAATACATCCCGTTGGATTTCTTCTCGGTCTTGATTATATATCTTCACTTGGTCCTTGGTGAGAACCACCATCTCATTGTTCTCAATCAAGTATATTTCTCGAACATATTTTAGTAGTGCCGGAATATCCGATGCGATAAAATTAGCCGCTTTTCCCAGTCCTGCAATCAGGGGGGCATCTCTTCGAAATGCCACGATTTTGTCCGGCTCTTGGGCACAAACCACCCCCACAGAAAATGCGCCTCTCATTTTTTCAATGGTTTTAAACACCGCATCTTCCAAGTCTCCATCATAGTATACGCTCACCAAATGGGCAATGACTTCGCTATCCGTATCGCTTTTGAAAACCACCCCATAATCCTTGGTCAGCCATTCTCGGAGCTCCACATAATTTTCAATGATTCCATTATGAACCACTGCCACCGTACACCCCATATTGCAGTGAGGATGGGCGTTGACATCCGAAGGCGCACCATGGGTCGCCCATCTGGTATGGCCGATTCCCGTGTGGGCAAACAGCGCTTCCTTATCCAGTATCTCCTCCAGGTTGGCAATCCGGCCCACTGCCTTTCGCACCTGTAGTCCATCCTGGGTGCAAAGAGCAATGCCCGCCGAATCGTACCCTCTATATTCCAGTTTTTTTAATCCATCGATGATGACGCTTTGGGCATCCCCATCTCCTACATAACCGACTATTCCACACATACCTGTCTCCTTATCCGAATCGCTTGGTCACCAATCTGGCCAAGCCTTCCGCCAACTTGGTGATTTCTTTCTGATCCTTCCCCTCAATCATGACACGTACTAGGGGTTCTGTTCCCGAAGGCCGAATGAGAACCCGGCCTTCTCCGGCCATCAACTGCTCCAGCCGCTTGATTTCTTTCTTGATTTCCGTATCCCGCTCATATTTCCGCTTGTTTTCTTCTTTAATCGCCGCATTCTTCAATACCTGAGGATACAACGAAATATCTCCGGCAATCTGACTGGGGGTTCTTTCATCTAAGGTCAATGCTTTCATAAACTGTAAGGCCGATAAAATGCCATCCCCCGTGGTGGTGTAGTTTAAGAAAATCAGATGCCCGGACTGCTCCCCCCCGATGAGACATCCGGTTTTTAACATGCGCTCTAGCACATATCGGTCTCCCACATTGGTAATATCTCGGGTCACTCCGATGGATTCCAAATACTTGTGGAGGCCTAGGTTGCTCATCACCGTAGCCGTCACCATATCCCCGTAGAGGCAACCGGTATCTTTCATCATCTTGGCACAGATGCATAGCATCTTATCTCCATCAATCAACTCACCTTTTTCATCCACCGCAATCAATCGGTCGGCATCCCCATCAAAGGCCAACCCCAGATTTGCTTTTTCCAGAAGCACCCGATGTTGAAGGGCTTCCGGATGGGTGGATCCGCATCCGGCATTGATGTTAAGGCCATCCGGCTCATCCGCCATGGCGATAACCGTTGCCCCCATTTTTTGAAACACCATTTTGGCCGCTTGATAGGCAGCCCCATTGGCACAATCCAATACCAGCTTTTTTCCGGTTAAATCCAAGGGAGCGGTGGAGTAGAGAAATTGCACATAATATTCCAGCGCCTTTTTATCCGCTTCCACACACCGCCCGATTTTATCCCCGGTAATATGACCGTTGATATCGATGTCCCGGGTGATGATGTCTTCGATTTCATCCTCTAAATCGTCATCCAGTTTAAACCCTTCATGATTGAAAAATTTAATGCCATTGTATTCAAAGGTGTTATGAGAGGCGGATATCATCACGCCGGCATCTGCATGCAGATGTCGCACCAAGTAGGCAATTGCCGGTGTGGGAAGTACCCCCACCTTAATCACATTTCCCCCCATGGACAAAATTCCGGCGGACATGGCGTCTTCCAACAAGTCCCCGGAAATCCTGGTATCTTTGCCGATGATAATCACCGGCCGCTCTTTTTCTTTGTTCAGTACATAGGTGCCGGCTTTGCCCAGGTTAAAGGCCAGCTCCGGCGTTAAATCCCTGTTGACGATACCTCGAACGCCATCGGTACCAAAAAGTCTTCCCATGATTAATTACTCCTTCATCGTGTATAAATTCAGAAGCTAAAACGCCTCGTTCAATGCATTGATGGTCACTTGCACCTCGATAGGAGATACGATAAAACTGGTCAACACCATATCATATTTTACCACCACCGGCAACGTATATACGCCGGGTGTCAAGCCGGCAAGATCCACCGACAGGCGGAAATCGGTGGCTGCCTCAACCGCCTCCAATACTTTTGGATCTCCGGCCATGGTAATTTTTAAACGGGAAGTATTCACATAGGCAGAATACTCTGGGCTGAGATTTTCGAACATAATTTCAGAAGTGGAAATCTCTACCGTCTCCGTGTCCACTCCGCTTATTTTTATGGAAATTTGCGGTGTGGGGGCATTGGCAGAAATGGACACCCCTTCCGGTAAAGTCAAAGGTACGGGAACCACCGTAGTGGTGGTAAACCCGGATATATCCACAATGGCGGATGTAATACTCTCGATTTCTTTCAGTTTTTCTTCCGGACCCACTAGGGTGATTTTGGTGGGAAGCTCTATGGATTCCACGTTATATTCTTCTGAAATGGTGCCTTCTGTGATGATTTCCAAAGGAACGGTTTTCAAGGCAAGCAAATCACCGGTGACGGTAATGGTGGAGGCAGACAAGCCAATATCTGTTACCATCACGCCGTTACCATCTAAAGGCTGGATGTTCACCGTGGAAACTCCCGTAGCCGTCCATTCCTCCAAGGGAACCTCCGCCAATAATCTGGCCACAGACTCCACCTTGCTCTTGGGTCCCCGCACTTCCACTTGGCGAGGACTGATATTTAAATTGGCAGGTTCGGTATTCGGCGGAATTTCTCCTACATACCGAACCTCCACCGACCGATTGCTCACCACATATTCTTCGATGATTACCTCCAGCTTGGGAGCGGCATTGCCGGACAAAGACAACTCATCCGGGACTTCAATCTTCACCGGAATATAGTTGGTCCCCAGGGCGTACCCGTAAACGTCCATGATGGCCACCACATCTTCCGGGGAAAGCTTCACAATATCGGAACGCTTCCCACTGACCACCACCGAGAGGCTGTAATTCTCGTGATTCAGGGCAAGACCTCTTTGAACCAGAGTTTCCTGATTCTGAATTTTCACCGGTATATTTTCAAAACGCTGCTCCACCGTGGGGTTCACATCGATGAGCACATATCCCCACATGACTAGGGCAATGATGATGGACAACACTAAATTGGCATTCTTATTTTGGAACATTTCGCTTTTTCCTCCATTTTCCAAAGAATGCCGGCATTTTTTCATCCAGCCCGCCCAAATAGAATTGAAGCAGTTCCTTTTCCACAGACTTCACATCCAGGAATCGAGAAAGCTTTCCATCTACCGCGATGGAGATAATGCCTGTTTCTTCCGACACCACCAGGGCCATGGCATCCGAATGTTCTGTAATTCCCAATGCGGCGCGATGCCGTGTTCCCAACTCCTTGGAAAGTTCCTTATTTTGCGTCAAGGGCAGCACACAGCCTGCCGAATATATTCTGGCCCCACGAATAATCACCGCTCCGTCATGAAGAGGAGATCCTTCGTAGAAAATATTTCCCAAAAGCTCCGTGGAAATATCTGCATCCAGCAGCGTTCCTGTCTCGCTCACTTCTTTCAGCGCCACTTCCCGTTCAAAAACCATCAATGCCCCAATTTTTTTATCCGAGAACACGTCCATAGCTTTGGCAATTTGGTTGGCGATATGCTTGGCCTTTTCCTTCCCGACTTCACCCAGGGTGGTTTTTAACGGTAACTTCTGACGACCCACATATTCCAACCCCCGCCGAAGCTCCGGTTGAAAAATAATGACCAAGGCGATCACACCGATGGTCATGGTACCTCGAAGAATCCAATTCAGAGTATACAGTTGAAATTCCCCGGAGAGAAAAGTGGCCAACACCAAAACAAGCAGGCCCTTCACGAGCTGCTGTGCCCTGGTTTCCTTGATAAATTCCATGACCTTATATATCACAAAGGCCACAATGGCAATGTCCAAAACATCGGTAAATTGGATGTTTGCCGTAATGTTGGTAAAAATCTCCGGCATCTTTTCTCCTTCTATGGAATACCCATGTACATTGTAGCTAAAAAACCCCTAATTTTCAAGGGCTAAGGGTAAAAAAAAAGGTGGCAAAGAGGAGTTCTCTTTGCCACCCGGGTTCTATTAGTAGGTGGTCTCCAGAAGGCCGTATCCGCCATCCTTTCGTTTATATACCACATTCACGCTATCGGTTTCCATATTCAGAAAAACAAAGAAGGTGTGTTGGAGCAGTTCCATCTGCACGATGGCCTCCTCTGCCAACATGGGAACCAGATCAAACTTCTTGGTTTTCACCAGATCCACCTCAAAAGGTTCTTCTTCATATTCCGGGATGCTGTCAAATAGCAAGGATCGATCGCCGCCTTTTTTCTGCTGCAGCTTGGTCTTGAAACGAGACATTTGCACAGACAACTTGTCCACCACTTTATCTACACTTTCATACACATCCTGGGTGGTTTCCTCGGCTCGGAATATCATTCCTCTGGCATTGATGGTGGCTTCTACTTTTTGTCGTCCTCTTTCACTGGAAATCATCACGTTGGCTTCAATGTCATCGGTGAAATATTTCCCTAGCTTGGTCATTTTCTTTTCAATGGTCTCCTTCAGGTTTTCGCTTGCGTTAAAATTTCTGGTTGTGATTATTACCTTCATGTTTTCGACCTCCCTTTTTTCACGAAACGACCCGGTGATGACACCCCGGGAGCCTTCGCTATTGTGTTATGAGTAGTATACCCACAACACCGTCCCCTTTAACATAAAAAAGTTGTCCGGCTGACCTGGTCTTTGCCCCCACACTTGCCTGAATCCGATTTCCGGAGGACTTACATCTAGACTACGCCATGATCGCAATCGACTTCCTGTCCATTGTTTACGTGGATCCTTTCGCCCGTAGCTGGCATGGATTTTCAACCACAGACCCGGACAACTTTTCTATAATAAAAAGGCTTCTGTTCATTGGCCCAAGCTAATTGGCCCCCGCAGCCAGTGTAATCACATACACGGCTTCCGCCCCCTGCTCCATCAGCACCAAAGTACATTGGGAGGCGGTGGTACCAGTAGTATACACATCATCCACCAGAAGTAATCGCTTCCCCGAAAACTTTTCGGCCACTTTCTCATGAACCCGGAAGGCACCTTCCAGATTGAGGGCTCGTTGGTGACGGTCCAAATGGCTCATGGCGGGCGTGTTTCGTACACGGACCAATCCTGCTTCCAGCACGGGAATTCCCGACAATTCCCCCAGCCTTCTGGCCAAAAGGGCCGCTTGATTGTATCCTCGCTTTTTCTTCTTTTTCTTGTGGATGGGCACCGGCACGATATAGTCCCAGGTTAATCCGCGGGCAATTTCCGGCTGTAATCGGTCCCATAGCAACCGACCCAGTTTGTCTGCCATGTAGCCGGCTCCGCCATACTTGAAGGCCTGAATTACTTCCCGTTCATAAAGACCATATAGAAAGCAGGTAAACCCTTGTACCATAGGGGGTTCGTCTGCTCTACAGTCGCTGCACCGGGAAAACACCCCTTCCTCTTTCATTATTTTACCGCATTTTTCACAGACTTTTTTGTTGGCCCAGTGAAATTTTGCCACACAATCATCGCACAAGCCATAGGGCCGACTATCATCAATGATGGCCCCGCATCCAAAGCAATATAGCCCATCCGGGAACAACAGTTTCAGAAATCGCCTAATTTTCAACCACATTCCCCCTCCAACCGGAACGTCATCCTATCACAATTTCCATTTTTTGTCAATTATCCCTCAGTATTACCGTCCTTTTTTCAACTCCCAGGAAAGACCCGTGAGGCGTTGGTTCACCATCACATTCTGGACCATTCGGTCCAATAATTTCAAGCTGCCCACCAGCATCACCTGGTCTCTACCTCTGGTAACCGCCGTATAGAGAAGATTTCGATTGGCCAACTTGGGGGTGGTCCACATGAGAGGCATGATGACTCCTGGGAATTCCGACCCTTGACTCTTATGTACGGTAATGGCATACGCCAGTTCCAAATCCTGAAATAACTCCGGCCCAATCACCCCATACCTTCCCTCGTCAAATAGAACGCCCAATCTCTGCTGAGAAATATCCATATCATGAATCACACCGATTTCTCCATTAAATATTCCCGCTCCTTCGCTAAAATCCTCCATGGATTTCCATCCCAGCTGGTAATTGTTTCGAATCTGCATCACCCGGTCTCCCCTTCGAAAAATGCCGCCTCTTCCATCCATTATCTGGGGGGTATCCGGGTCTTCCGGGTTCAATCTGGATTGAAGGGCTTCATTGAGCCGTTGGGTTCCCAAGGGTCCTTTCTTGGTCATGGTGATAACTTGAATTTCTGCCGGCACCACCGGAAAGGAAACACCCTTCCATTCCTTTCCTTCCATCCAGGCCAGGATGGCATCCAGGGTCTCCTGCTGGGTCGCTGCGGATATCAGGCGAAAATCAGAAGGTTCTTTGCCTTCTTCCGGCATTTCACCCCGCTGAATTCCGTGGGCATTGACCACAATGCGGCTTTCTTTTTCTTGCCGGTAGATTTCCTTGAGATAGAATACCGGTACTCGCTGACTCTCGATAAAGTCCTTCAACACATTCCCCGGCCCCACGGGGGGAAGCTGGTTGGCATCTCCCACTAAAATCAGACGAGTTCCCGGAGATAAGGCATCCATCAGGGCACTCATGAGAAGTACATCCATCATAGAGCTTTCGTCCACAATGACTCCATCCACATCCAGGGGATTGCTTTGGCACCGTCGAAAGATGACAGAACGCCGCTGCTCATCCAACTCCGCTTCCAGTAATCGATGCAGGGTCACTGCAGGATGTCCGGTGGCTTCCTTTATGCGTTTGGCGGCTCTTCCCGTAGGCGCACAAATCACTGTTTTCTCCCGGAAAGATTGGAGAAGGGAAATGACACCATTGATGATGGTGGTCTTTCCGGTTCCGGGTCCCCCTGTAATCACCGAAACATTGTGTTTCAACACCGAATGGATGGTTTCCATCTGATTGGGTGAAAAATTCAGATTCTGATCCCGCTGAATTCGAGCCAGCAAGCCCTCCACATCTCCCAACACAGGCTTCACCTTGGCTCGTTCCAATAATTCAATACCACGTACAATATTCATTTCCGCTTCATATAGTCTGGGGTCATAGACGAACCGTTCCTCTTGTCGGGTCACGATGACCAACCGTCCGTCGCGGGCCATAGCAAGCACTTCATCCTCTACTTCTTCCATGGAAAGACCCAATAAGCCCCCCGCCGTTTCTTCCACCAGTTCCCCATATGGTTGACAGGTGCTTCCATCACTTCCTCTTTTCCGAAGAACAAAAAGAACCCCGCTCCGAATACGACGGGGGTCCTCCGGCTCCAGTTCCAACCGGGCAGCCAATTGATCGGCCTCATGAAAATCCACTTCCGGAAAATCGGCCACCACCCGGTACGGGTTGTCCCGAAGCAAGGCCAAGCTATCTTCTCCATACACTCGAAGAATTTTCCGGGCAAACACATGGTTGATACCCCACTCCTTCAAGATTGTCATTTCACTCATTACTTCATCCACTTCACGTTTCTGGTATTTCGCCGAATCCAACTCTTCTTATATATCCGAGCCAGTTTTAAGAGATCTTCTTTCGTATTTTTTTGAGGACTCTTCAGTGTGGCGTCCCGTAACATGGACAGCATCTCTCCGATACCTTCTCCCGGCTCAAACCCGGCTTGCAACAAGTCGTTCCCATCAATGGCCAAATCCTCCACAAAGATGGGCTCCTTATTTGACTTGATGTCGGTCATCTGAATTTCTCTTGCCATGATTTTATCTTCCGGCAAATCGTAAACCAACCGTTGGGCTTTCGACAAATTGTGCAAGTACATATATCGTTCCATGCCCACCTTGGCAATAAATCGTTTCAGTTCTTCCTTGGTTCTCAGGAAATATACCTTATCCATAAACTCCATCTGATCCTGGAAATGAATCAGGTGCTCCTTGGAATGAGGTAGCATCGTAGCCGCCTGTAGAATCCTTTTTCCATGAAATATTTGATAAAACAGTCCCATTCTTCGTAGAGGTATGGGCTTGGTACGATGAATATTGTCACAATAAGTGGAGAAATCATCCAACTCATGACGACTCATTTGAAAAGCGATTTCTTCTCCTATGATATATGGCATCAGATTGGTACCCGCCAATAGGCGAAGTGCTC
>CALFUG010000297.1 GCA_937928455.1 uncultured Clostridia bacterium | reverse complement strand
CCCTTGATTTCCGCACAGTTCAGAGACCCAACCCGGTCGCAAAAGGCCGGCACCAGATCCCGCATTTTCGCATAACAAACATTTTTGGACTTTGGTTCTTCGGTGTTTCCATCGCTGTACTTCATCCCCGCCACAAAGGCCATCCCGGTCACAGCACCACAGGTGTCCATGCCGCCTAGGCCAAATCCAAAGGCTTCGGAAAGCCGGAACACGGTCTCCCGGTCAAATCCGTAGTCCTGGGCGAAGGTACAGGCTACGCTTTGGGCACAATTGTAGCCTTGTTCATGAAGCGCCATGGCATACGCCACTCTCTCATCGGCTGTCTTCATCTCTCTTCCTCCTTATGGAATTTTCTATTCAGTTGTTATTCTTTTTTTTGCAACAGGACGATTCTGTCCCGATTGCTGTAATCTTGGGTGACCTTAATGGCAGTGTAATTTGCTTCTGCCAATTCCAATACATCCTTGGCCTGGTCCTGACCGATTTCCATCAAGAGGTATCCCTCTTCATTCATATAATCCTTGGCTTCATGGAGCAGGCGACGATAGAAATACAAACCGTCCGGCCCTCCATCCAAGGCAATCATGGGATCATGATCCCGAACCTCCGGCATCAAATCCTTAATATCTCCACTTTTAATGTATGGCGGATTCACAATAATCAAGTCGTAAGTTCCCTTCACCGGTTCAAATAGATCCCCCATGATGAACTCCACCTTTCCCGGTGCCGTTCCGATGGGAATCCCCAGATGCTTGGCATTTTCCTTGGCCACAAACACGGCTCCTTCGCTGATGTCCGCTGCCGTAACGGAAACGGAGTCATACAACTTCAGGATAGAAAGGGCAATGCACCCGGATCCGGTACATAGCTCCAGCACCTTGGTGTTGGGGCTAATGATTTTTAAGGCCTCTTCCACCAAAAGCTCCGTCTCATGGCGAGGAATCAGCACATCCGGGGTTACCTTGAAGGGAAGCCCCATAAATTCCGTAATGCCGGTGATATGTTGCAGAGGAATTCCGCTGCCTCGCTCCTTAATGACTCGTTGATAATTCTCCACCAGGAATTCCGGTGCCTCGCTCTCATAATTCATAAACAGTTTGGCTCGATTCACGTTCATGAGAAAAGATAGTAGAATCAACGCATCATTCTTGGCGCTTTCCTTTCCCTTCTCCACAAGAGTTCGTTCCCCCCAACTAAGCAATTCTTTGATTTTCATCTTGGTCTCCTGCTTCTTCCCTTTCCGCTTCTCGCTGTTCTTGTGTTGTATCCATTTCCTCCGGCTCCACATAGGGCTGGCCATCCAAATCACAGAG
>CALFUG010000296.1 GCA_937928455.1 uncultured Clostridia bacterium | reverse complement strand
GTGCTTCGCCATATGGCAGACGGTTTGATTGCCGTAGATCTGGAGGGACGGATTATTCATGCCAACCAAGCGGCCATGGATATATTAAAAACCACACCGGAACAGGTGGCCTCTACGGATTATGATAGTCTGATCGAGGGAATCTTCTACGGGGATATGAGCTTGAAAGACCTTCGGGAAAAAGCCCAGGATGGACCTCAGGCGGAGTCCTTTGAGACGGGAGGGTTCATTTACACCATTCGTTACGATAAGTTTCGAGATGAGTTAAACCGGGAAGCCGGCATGATTCTTATCATTCAAGATATCACCCAGCGTCATAAACTGGAAAATATGCAAATGGATTTCGTGGCCAATGTAAGCCATGAATTGAAAACACCTTTGACCACCATCAAGAGTTATACGGAAACCATGCTAGATAGTTGTCCGGAGGACCCGGAGCTTTCCAAGAGTTTTCTTCAAATCATTGACAGTGAGGCGGATCGAATGGCCCGATTGGTGCGAGATTTATTGCAGCTCTCCCGTTTGGAATACAAACAAGAAGAGATGCATAAGCAGGACATCAATCTGACGGAAATTTTGGAATCGGCCGTTACCAAGGTTTGGTTGCAGGCGCAAGGTAAGAAGCAGCAGATGAATCGACTCTTTGATCCGGGTGGAGTGGCTACCATCTATGCCGATAAAGACCAGGTGGAACAAGTGCTGTTAAACGTTTTGAGTAATGCCATTAAGTACACGGAACCGGGAGGGCGAATTGATATTGACCTTCGCCTGGCGGGTTCCCAAGTGAATACCACCATTAAAGACAATGGAGTGGGGATACCGGAAGAAGATGTGTCCCGAGTATTTGAGCGATTCTTCCGAGTGGACAAGGCTCGTTCCAGGGCCATGGGAGGT
The DNA here is from genome assembly GCA_937928455.1 of uncultured Clostridia bacterium. Classification (GTDB taxonomy): domain Bacteria; phylum Bacillota; class Clostridia; order Peptostreptococcales; family Anaerovoracaceae; genus JAAZGD01. The sequence continues at coordinate 153 of CALFUG010000296.1, read as the reverse complement.
ACCGGATTGGGTCTTGCCATTTCCAAACAGATTGTGGAAAACCATGAGGGAAAAATTCTCTTGGACAGCAAAGAAGGAAAGGGAACAACGGTCACGCTTCAGTTTCCTTTGGTATCTCATCGAGGGCAACGAAATATTGACTAAAGGAGGGTT
>CALFUG010000295.1 GCA_937928455.1 uncultured Clostridia bacterium | reverse complement strand
CGGATATATCACTTTATGAATCAACGGAAACCGAAAAAGGCGGTAATTATCGGCACTGGGTTTATTGGGTTGGAGCTTTGTGAAAATCTGAAGAGAAAAGGTATTGAGGTTACTCTGATGGAAAAATTGAATCAAGTGACCCCAAACCTGGATCCGGATATGGCCATATATGTGGAGGAACATCTGAAAACCAAGGGCGTTCCAGTGTTAAAAAAAGTCAACATCGAACAAATAAGGGAGAAAGAGGTGCGGTTGACGGATGGAACCAAGGTACTTACAGACATGGTGATTTTAGCGGTGGGGGTTCGGCCTAATACTACGCTTGCCAGAGAGATGGGAATTCATTTGGGTAAATTCGGGGGAATTCGAGTGAATGAAAAAATGGAAACCAACCTGCCGGATGTTTACGCTTGTGGAGACTGCATTGAACAATTTCATGTAGTGACCCAAAAGCCGGTCTATCGACCTTTGGGATCTACGGCCAACAAAACGGGGCGGATTGCGGGAGATTGTGTGACCGGGGGAAGCCTGGAATTTCGAGGAGTTCTTGGAACAGGGATTTTTCGGATTTTCGATTTAACAGTAGGACAGACAGGACTTACGGAGAGGGAAGCTCTCGAAAACGACTATGAAATTTTGGCGAGTCACAACATTAAGCCCAACAAACCGGAGTATATGGGGGGCCGGGAGATGGTGATTAAAACCATTGCGGATAAAAAAACCGGTCGTATTCTGGGTGCTCAAATTATCGGAGAAGAGGGTGTGGATAAACGGTTGGACGTTTTTGCCACCGCCATCAGCTTCGGGGCTAAGGCGGAAGATTTGTTTCATATCGATTTTGGATATGCGCCTCCTTTTTCCACCACCAAGGATCCGGTGATGTATTCCGGCATGATTTTGGACAATGCGTTGAATCGAGAAAGAAAATTGATTAGCGTAGAGGAATTGGAAAAATTGATCCGCTCGGAAGAAGAAGTCCAGATTGTGGATGCCAGAGTGGAAAGCCAATACCAAACCCATCATGTGGAAGGAGCCCGGAACATTCCTCACGAAAAATTGCGGCAGGAGGCAGACACGTTGGATAAGAATCAGATTACCGTCACCTATTGCAATAAGGGGAATACCGGGAATGCCGCTCAGAATATACTAATCAACCGAGGGTTTAAAAAAGTTTATAACATTTCCGGAGGCCATAGAACTTATGAAAAACGACTTTTGATAAAGGGCCCCCCGAAGAAATAATGGGTTGATCTAAAAAACCTGCTTACTCAGCAGGTTTTTTGTTTGGGAGGTGTTGACAAGAAGGGGAAAGCAGCATATCATATTACAATATATGAATATGTTAATATAGAGCAAATAAAATTTCCCATCTCAAATAGCGAGTAGGAGGCGATGGCATGAATCGACTAGTCAATATATTTAAGGTGCTTTCCGATGAAACCAGATTACGAATACTAATGCTTCTTTTTCAAGAAGAACTTTGTGTATGCCAATTGAGCGGCATTCTGGATGTGCCTCAACCCCGCGTGTCCCAGAGCTTGTCCAAGATGCGGGATATGGGATTGGTTTCGGATGAGCGTCAGGAGAAGTATATTTTCTATTCTCTAAAAAAAGACGATGCTACATTAACGAGTGCTCTTAAAAATATATTGGATCAGATTTCTTCTTATCCCCAATTGGGAGAAGACCAAAAGGGGTTAAAGGATAAGATGTATTATTTGGAAAATTGCGGCACGAGTTGTAAACGGTAATCGAGGGGAGAGCACATGATTGTCTTGGATTTCTTAAATCGTCAATTATTGAAGATGGAGTGGCTTTACAATCTAGTAGAGAACTTGGTAGTGGATGTATTTGGTTTGGACATGGAGTCCAGAGTGGGGGGGAGTCTTCACTTCTACCTTTATGATGTGGTGAAAATATTTATTCTACTATCCGTCCTTATCTTTACCATCTCCTATGTGCAAAGTTTTTTCCCGCCGGAACGAACCAAGCGAATCTTAGGAAGATATAAAGGAATTGGAGCCAATACCCTGGCTGCATTGTTGGGTACGGTAACCCCTTTCTGCTCTTGTTCTTCCATTCCCCT
>CALFUG010000294.1 GCA_937928455.1 uncultured Clostridia bacterium | reverse complement strand
TCCAGCATCTGGATATCCAACAAGGCCACGCTGGTTATGTCTCCGCTCCCCGCATTGTCCAAAAGCGCCTTAGCGGAAGCCAACGAAGCCGCCGCTCCATCATTTCGCACCTTGGCCTGATCCAACGCATCCTTGGAAATGGCCCCTTGTTCATACAAAGCTTGCGCATTTCGGTAATCCTGGGCCGCCTTCTGATAGGCGGAAGCTGCACTTTGATAGTTGGACTGAGCCACCATGTAATTGGTATCCCCTTGGGTATAACTACCGGTACCGCCATTCTCCTGAGATAAAGCCAATCTCTTTTTCTCCAAGGTCAACTCCAATTGTTCCAACCCATACTCCAAATCCCCACTATCAATCACCGCCAGCATATCTCCCTTGGCCACCTGCTGGCCCAGTTCCACCGGTATTTCCAAAACCTTTCCGGAGACTTCCGAAACATGGGAAAGAATGGTGGCTTCCACCACCCCGGTATACCGTTCTACCGAGAGGCCATAAATCAGCCCGGTTCCTCCCAGCACCACCACAAGAGCCATTGCCAAAAGCCCCTTCTTTCCTTTTCCCGATTTCATTTTCTCTATGAGTCTTCTCCCATGGTTTCCATCTTCTTTTTTCATCCGCAAACCTCCATCTTCCGTTCCACCGTGCCTTTCATCCCACCATTTCTATCATGCCGGCCTTCTCAACCTTTCGTTCCACACTCTCAACCCCAGACTATATCCGGCGATACTTTTTCAACAGTAACGTATTAATCCCCATAAAAATCCCCGTAAGCCCCAACAAAATCAACACATCCCACATAATGGCCAACAAACCGCCTCCCCGAATCATCACCTTGTCCAAAGCATCCGCCACATAATAGATGGGCATCACCTTCCCCACCGCCGCCCAACCGGGTGACAAGTCAAAGAGCCCGGTGAAAAACACCTGGGGCACAATCACGATGGGGATAAATTGAATCATCTGAAACTCGCTGGATGCCGCCGTGGACAGTAAAATCCCCAACGACAAGGCGGTCATGGCAGAAAGCAGAGTCATCAGCATCACCAGCCACAAAGAACCCACCATAATCACCTTTAACACATAGATGATATAGAAGGTAATGATGGCAGATTGCACCACCGTAACGGCACCAAATCCCACCATATATCCGAACACAATTTCCCACCGCTTAATCGGAGTAGAAAGCAGCTTTTCCAGAGTACCGGTGGTTCGTTCCTGCAGGAAGGAAATCCCCGATATGAGAAAGGTGAAAAAGAATACCAAAAATCCAATAAACAAGGACCCAAAGTTGTCGAAAAGCTCCAAGTCCGAAGACCCGTATACATAGTGAATCTCCGTCTTCAAATCCACCCTTTCTCCAGCACCGCCCAGACTCTTCTTGGCCTGCTCCATGGCGGCCAAGGCTTGAGAGGCTTTGGTACTGTTGGAACCGTCGATATGAATATTCAACTTCCCGCTTACCAGACTCACATAACCGATAATCTCTTCCTCTTCCAACCGTTGATGGGCTTCCGATTCCGTCATGCGTATGGGCGTAATATTGTTTCGATACATATTATCCACATAGTGGGCCGGCGCATTCACCACCCCCACCTGAATGTCCGTCACCGTAGTGTCCAGAATAAAGTAAATCAGGGTCAGCAAAATCAACGGAGCACACAAAATCAAGGCCAAGGTCCGTTTATCGTTTAACAACTGTTTGATAATCCGCAAAGCCAGGGCGCTAATCCGCATGAAGATCACCCCCGTAATGAATAAAGGCTTCTTCGATGGATTTGGCCCCAATATTATCTTGAAGCTCCTGTGGTGTCCCCTCCGCAATCAGTCTCCCCCGCCGCATCATGGCCAGTCGATGGCATTTGAGTGCCTCATCCATCACATGGGTGGTCACCACAATGGTCACTCCCTGGTCACACATACGGTATAGCTCGGCCCAAATATCCTGCCGGAGAAGGGGATCGATGCCCACCGTAGGCTCATCCAGAATCAACACTTTCGGGTGGTGCAGTATGGCCATGGCCAAGGACAACCGACGCTTCATGCCCCCGGAGTAAGCATATACCGGGCGGCTTTGATCCTCCGCCAAACTGACCAGCTCCATCACCTCTCGAATTCTAACCAAGTACTGCTCCCGTTTCATCCCATATACCTGGGCAAAAAATGCCAAATTGTCCTCCCCGGACAGCATACTATATAG
>CALFUG010000293.1 GCA_937928455.1 uncultured Clostridia bacterium | reverse complement strand
GCACTCGGCTGTTAACCGATAGGCTGTGGGTTCGAGCCCCACCCTTGGAGCCAATTTGCCGGAGTGGCGGAATTGGCAGACGCCCGGGACTTAAAATCCCGTGAGCTTACAAGCTCGTACCGGTTCGACCCCGGTCTCCGGCACCAAGTAATGGTGTTGATCGGGCAAACATAATGACGCGGGGTAGAGCAGTTGGTAGCTCGTCGGGCTCATAACCCGGAGGTCGTTGGTTCAAATCCTTCCCCCGCAACCACGAATGTAAAGGCTCTCAATCAACCATGAGAGCCTTTTATAAAGTCATTTTAGAAATTATATCGGGGTGTGGCGCAGTTTGGTTAGCGTGCTTGACTGGGGGTCAAGAGGTCGAGAGTTCGAATCTCTCCACTCCGACCAAAAAATACCTTTCATAGTGAAAGGTATTTTTGTTTGTCCTTGAAAGGATGGGTGCTATATAATCACAAATCCTAATATTAAAAATACGATGATGGAAGCCACAAAAGGTATGGCCACAAGAGGTGCAGAGGTTTTGAAATAATCCACATTGGTCACTTGTGTGGAAGCGGCGGTTAAAATAACAGTATCGCTATAGATACAGATATGGCCGCCAAAGCAAACGGCAGATATCAGGGCGCCGGATGCCAGGGCATAGGGTACTCCCAAAGCAGCCGCCAAGGGTCCCACTATGGGGAACGCGATGGCCGCCAAACCCCAGAAACTTCCGGAGCCAAAGGACAATAATCCGATGACCACGAAAATCAAAGCAGGCAATAAGGCCGGGTTTAATGCATTGGAAGCGTTTTCTGTAATCATGTCAATCAAGCCGAGAGCCGTGTTGGCATCTACAAACATATAAGCCAGTAGGATAATGATGATGAGGGGGAACATATCGGTCAACCCTCTCATAATGGAGTTAATATATTGATGAAAGGTCATCAGTTTCTGAGGTAGATACATAATTAAGCACAGTACTAATGCGGCAAATAGTCCAACCACCATGTCCTCGGTTACAACCGTAATTATGGCAACCAAGAGGATGGGAGCCAGGAAATTGATGGCTCTTCGTTTTTTCCCTTCCAAGGCCGCTTCTTCTTCCGGCAATTCTACCAGAGCCGCTTTCGATTCGGGAGAAAGTACTTCGCCAGTGGTCAGTGTTCTTTCGTTGGCTTTTTTCATGGGACCAAAAAGTGGGATGATCCCCAGTATGACCAAAGGAACTGCCAGCACTGCAAGCCAACCATACACTACAAAGGGCATGGCCTGAAAGTAAGCGCCTACTGCACTGAGTTCACCCGTCATCCCGGCTTCTTCCATTTGGGTTCCCATAAAAGCACCCCAAGTGGAGAAAGGAATGATGGCGCACACGGTGACACCGGTGGAGTTGACAATGTAAGCCAGCATTTCGCGGGGCACTTTGTATTTGTCGGTTAAATCCCGAACGGCAGCCCCCACTGCCAAACAATTCAAATAATCGTCTACAAAAATAATAATGCCTAGAATCCAGGTTCCCAACAATGAGGAACGTCGGCTTTTCAATATTTTTTGCGTCAGGTTGGAAAAACCCAAAACGCCGGCGGAGTCTTGCATCAATGCAATCAATGCTCCAAATAGTGCAACTACCAATAGAACCCATACGGTCCCATCATCTGTGGCGGTGACATAGAAACCATCAATAAGCTGCCAAAAACCATCCAGAGGGTTGAAATTTGCCAACATAAGGTAGGCCACAACAACTCCGCCCAGGATGGAGATAAAGGTGCTTTTTGTCCATAAGGCTAAGATGAGCACCACCAGGATGGGGACTAGAATCAATATTCCGTAATCCATTTTTTCTCCTTTCCCTTCATTAAATATATTATCACTGCCATAGGGCAGAGATGGTCGATTAACGATAACTCTCCGGGGCACATAATATTTTGGCTATGGCCAAGGCAAATATCTTGGCGTTCATAATGAGACTATCCATAGAAATGTACTCATTCTCTTCATGGCAGGTGTCTTCTTCCCCGGGGAAGATGGGCCCCCAGGAAACCACGTTGGGAATGGCTTTGGCGTAGGTACCCCCATACTCCAATGTAAATTCATTGGGTAATCCGGTAGTCCCCTCATATGCTTGGGCAAAGGCAGTGAGAAAAGGTTTCCCTTCCTCCACATAGACCGCGGGCATTTGGTGGATGGCTCCGGGAGATCCCTGAAACTCATGGGCCAACTCTTCAAAAGTGCGAAGAATTTTATTCTCATCTGCGCCAAAGGGGAAACGCACATTGAAATTAACATGTAGATTGCCGTCCTTGGTATTTGCCAGGGTGGGACTCATAGCGTTGCGATGGACAAAGGCCCCTTGATAATATTCGCTATTACTGTAAAGACCTAATTTTTCTCCGTATACAGAGTCAAATCGATCTCCCAACATTTCCAAGAAGTCACTACCGTTATTGGGTGCTATTTTGCCAGCCACTCGTAGATTGTGGATTTCTTTGCCCATTAGAACCAGTGCATTGATTCCTTTCTCCGGTTGACAGGAGTGCACGGATTTTCCCTGAGTTTCCAGTACGGTTTCTTCCCCTTTTTCATCGGAAAGAAAAGCTTTGCATTGCCCTGGAACCACATTTGCCGCAGAACCACTGTTCACTCCAACGAGAGCGGGCAGAGCCGTTCCATTATGAGAGGCTGTAGAGGTGAGAATGGGGATTATCAGTTCCAAGTCCATTCCACCTTTTTCGATGTTGCATATAGGGAAGGATCCGTCGGGTGTAAAACCGTAATCGGGTAGGGGTCGTTCCTGAACATACTTCTCCATGTCCGACCATTCAATTTCTTCCCGCGTTCCAAGAATGAGACGTGCTTTTTTATGAAGAGGAAGGTCCAATTGGGCCACGGCTTTCATGGCAAAAAGAACGGCGATAATGGCCCCTTTGTCATCTAATGTGCCTCTGCCGAAGAGTTTGTTGTCGATCCGTGTTTGTTGAAAAGGCGGCGTATTCCATTTGGAGGAATCTCCGGGCTCTACGACGTCCACATGAGATAGAATACCCAGCGTTTCCTCTCCTTGCCCCATTTCGATAAGACCGATTTCATGGTCAAACAAACTTTCCGTGGTAAACCCTAGATTGTTGCCTAGTGATAGAGCGTAGTTTAAAGCTTTTTTTACTTCTGAGCGTTGATGGGAAATGCTGGGAATGGCAATGAATTTTTCAAGAGCATCCAACATCTCTGATTGGTGCTGATCGATATATAAAAATAACTTTTCCTGCAATTTTCCTCACCTCACAAAAAAATAACGTGTTATATTTGACTAAAAAATAACACGTTATTTTGAGAATGTCAATGCGTTATGTATGGATATATAAAATTTAATGCGCAGGCATCAGGCCCCGTACGAGAGGAGTCAACATTTTCCGAGTTGCCTCTCCGATATCGAAGCTTCCTTTGCTAATAATCCAATCCAAAAATACTCCTCGTTCGGCTCTCATGAACAAATCCGCCAACTCTTCTGAAGTGCATTGGAGTTGGTATCTTTGTCGGATGGAATCGATGAGTTGGAAATCATAGTCTTCGTAACCCTGCTGATCCATGGCGATAATGAGGGACCGGTTATCATGCAAGACTCCTTGAGAAGTGAAATAAACCTGGAGTAAATCATAACCCAACTCTTTGGCCAAGTTAACATTCATTATCGCATTCATTTCCACATACTCTTCGTATGTACATGAAGTATCCAAGCGAAAGGCCAAGGACCATTCTCGGGTGAAAACATCCCGGAAGAGATCCAATATGATTTCATCCTTTCCCTTATAGTAGGCATAGAGAGCACCGGTGGTGACTCCGGCATGGGACGCGATATCTCTTACCGTGGTGCCTTTGTAGCCTCTCTCCACAAAAAGCTTTTTCGCGGATTTACGAATGGATTGCTTGGTTTGGGATGCTTTCGAATTTCTACTATCTTTCATTTGCTGCCTCATATCCTCTTTCTTCATGGTGCTATTCTAACACAGAAATTTATGGGAAAGAGGGAATATTCATAAAAATAAAGGAAAAGACCGAAAATAAAGAATATTCAGATTGTAATTGATTAAAAACAGCGTATAATTATTCTCAAAATAGGAGATATAGAAGAGTACAAGAGGGATAAACAGTAGGTTCGATTCAATGGGTTTAGGACTTCAATAATAAAGGAGGGGTTGTCATGTACTGTCCAAAATGTGGCACGGAAAATAGTGATGGTGCGAAATTTTGTAAAGGATGTGGAGCTGTGATGGAGGAGGTCTCCCCATCTTCATCCCATGAGGCTGCATCCATTCCCCAGCAAGTAAGAACTAAGAAATCGAAGAAGAAAGGATGTCTCATTGTGGTGGGGATTGCGTTCCTCATCTTCGTCATATTGATGATAGTGGCCCTACTAAATGGCGGCGAGGCCGATTTTACGACAGCCAACATTCAGAATGCAGTCATCGCCAAAGAAATCGATCCTCAAACCAAGGAAGCATTAATCGAGCAAGATGTTTTCCCCCAGGATACCCAAGTGGTGTATGTGACATGTTATGTTAAAAATGTACCGGCTGACACGAAAGTAGCCGCGTTATGGACCTATTTGCCATCCGGGGAGACCTTGGCAGGAGATCCGGTATATTTGGAGGGGGATGCCCAGGTGCAGTTTAATGTAGAAATGCCCAACGGCTTCTTTCCGGGAGAGTACCAAGTAGATTTACTCATTGATGATGAGATTGCAGAGACTTTACAATTTTTGGTTGAGTAGTGGTGGTTATCAGGTATAAGAAAATGAGGAGAGAAAAGGCCATGGAAAAGAACAGCATAGTAGGCCAAATCGTGGAGTCGCTGGCATTGCTTGGCATTGTTCCGGCGATGGGTGTGGGTGCGGATTTGACGGTGGATGAAGAATTCCTGGATACCAAATGGTCTACTGGACAGAAGAAGATATCTTATCACAACTCGGCATATCTGGATGACCAGGAAAAAATCTTATACTACTGGGAGTCCACAAAGGAACTCGGTAGTGGTTTTTCCTTTGGGGCGACCCAGGAATCCTCTTTTCAATCCGGCATGACGCTTATGAGAAAGGTGAAAAAAATCCAATATGGCCCGGAAGGAAAAGTGTTTGAAGTGGACCTTGATTTAGGCGCCATTACTAAGGCATATAAAGAAGCAGCGAAGAGCATGGGCTGGAAGTTTAAGGTGGTATTGAGCCGAGATAAAGCTTCCTATCCATTGGGATTTGTGCCAGTTGATCCAGAAGAAAAGCCGGCGCCCAGGGAAGCAAGTGACATGGGCAGCTCAACAGAAAACACGGAGCCAGAAGTCACAGAGGAAGCCAAGAAAGGTTCTTTTTGCCAAAATTGCGGTTCTCCCTTGTCTGGAGGAGCCAAGTTTTGTGAAAAATGCGGAGCCCCCACCGATGGCGATGAGAGGGGGAAATTGATAAGCAAAGCAAAAACAAACAAAAGCGCCTCTTTACCCAAAGAGAAGCGATCCATGAAAAAAGGATGTTTGCTAGTGTTGGTTGGGGTTTTGGCTCTCTTTATAGTAATTCTGCTCATTGGGATGTTGTCTTCGGGAGATGACAAGGAACCTTCCGATTCTACGGGGGGGATTCCCGCCGCCGAAGGTCTCGAAGAGTCCATATACTTCGTGGATTTGGGAACCAATTATTCGGTATATCCTGCACTGGGGGATCAACAGACACCGGAACAATCCACCTACTACTTGGGATTATACAACAGCATAATACACGGATTCTATTTTGAGGAAGATTCCGAGGATATAAACGGCAGCAAAATCAAGGAGGTCAGGATTAAAGATTTCACCATTACAGACCCCCCCAACAAGGGAAGGTGGGATGGAACGTTGAAAGGTAGCTTTATGGATCCCATGTTGGGGAGCGCATTTGATATGGAATATGAAGACGGCACATTGACGGCGGATGTATCTTCCGTAAGTGAGTCCAATAATGGGTGGAGTGGGGCCATCGTTTTTGAGTTTCATATGGTGGAGATGGGAAGTGTTACTTACGGAGATGATTATTCGGGAATGATTACTTCGGAAAGCGCCTATGAGGATGCTGGTGTCACATGGGAGGAAGTGGCTTTTGGGTTCTCTTACGTGATGGAAATCGTCACCTTTGGTGGGGATGTCTATCAGAGTAAAGTGGAAATTTTCACCCCTTCCGGAGATTTCATCTTTGATTCGTCCTATCAAACGGTAGATGAGTCGGTGTGGGAAGCCAGCCAAGGGAAGCCCTTTGTAAAAATCAAATAGTGGAGAGGAAAGAATGGTTGACACCTCTCTGTTTCGGGTAAGATTAAGATAGGGTAAATCAATAAAGGAGGTGAAAATCATGTTAGAGCATGGGATTAAACCTGGATTATCCGCTTCAGTTAGCCAACAAACCATGGCCAGAAGTGAAGATGTGCCCCGGGAAGGTTTTGAGTTAGGTACGTTGCTTTCCACCGGAACACTGGCCGCTATGGTAGCGGAAAGCAGTATCCAGTTAATTGACCCGCATCTTCCCCCTGAGTATTTTTCCGTAGGAAAGCGGTTTGAAGTAGATCATGAAGCTCCTGTTTTGGGAGGGGGAACCATTACTCTGCAAATCAAAGTAACAGAGGTGGAAAACAATTGGATTCGATTTGCCTTTGAAGGCCACGATGAAAAAGGCCGATTCTGCACTGGGGTACATGAACGGATTTTAATTCAGCGAAACAAATTATTCGATATTGCTTTTGAAAGAGCCCAAGAATAG
>CALFUG010000292.1 GCA_937928455.1 uncultured Clostridia bacterium | reverse complement strand
GATACCATGGAGGTTTCTTCCATCGATTCCACCAACATGAATCCGGATATCTGGGTGAAGCTGACGGAAATCATACGGGACACCTATGAAGACTACGACGGTTATGTGATTACTCATGGAACCGATACCATGGCTTATACGGCAGCCGCTCTTTCTTATATGGTACAAAATATAGATAAACCGGTGGTGTTGACCGGGTCTCAAAAGCCCATCACCTTTGATTCCACCGATGCCAAGGTGAATTTAACGGACAGCATTCTCTATGCCGTGGATTCGGAATCCCGCGGGGTTACCATCGTATTCAACGGCAAAGTCATCCTGGGAACCCGGGCCAAGAAAACCATGTCCGTATCTTACCAAGCTTTTTCCAGCATCAACTTTCCATTTTTGGCTACGATTCAAAATGGGAAAATCATTCGATATATTCAACAGGAAGTGCCTGTGGAAGCTCCCATATTCTCCACGGTGTTGGACCGAAAGGTGTTCTTGCTGAAGTTGACACCGGTCACCAGTGAGGACTTGATTGAAGAAATCTTCCGCCAGAACCATGGGGTGATTGTGGAAAGCTTTGGAGTGGGCGGATTGCCGGATCGATTGGTGGAGGTTTTTACGCGATGTCTTCAAGGAGAAAATGGGGAAGAGAAAGTCTTGATTATCACCACCCAGGTGATGCATGAAGGGAGCCATATTTCCACTTATGAGGTGGGCCGGGGGTTGGGAGACAAACTTCGATGTTTGGAGACCCGAGATATGAATTTGGAGACCGCGTTGGCAAAGATTATGTGGATTTTAGGAAAGAAACCGGCTTCCTACCAGGATATCGAAGCACTTTTTTACAAGCCCATCCAGTTGGATTTGTTGGGATGAATCGCAGCTTTTTGGGGAAAATACAGCAAGTTAATGGTTTGATTCGGACTCTTTGCTGTGATAAAATGTATGCGGCTGAAAAAATTGAATAGGTTCGGTCACACGATTTCCGAGCGGGAAAACCCCACCTTAAAGCCAATGTAAGAGGGTGATTCCGCCGTTAGGGTTTGGGAAGGAATTCCCAGGCCTCCCGTGTTTGGAAAGGAAAAGGAGTGAAAGAAATGAAGAAAAAAGTAGTTGGTTTATTGTTAGTGTTGGTAATGGTGTTTAGCTTAGGGGCTTGTGCCCCTGCGGATGAGCCACAGGAAGAACCGGAAGTGTTGGGAACTGTCATCCTGGCCACCACCACTTCGACGAAGGACAGTGGTTTGTTGGACTTTATTCTGGATGATTTTACCGCGGCTTCCGGATGGGAAGTGGATGTAATCTCAGTAGGATCCGGAGAAGCTATGGCAATGGGTGAGAATGGAGAAGCCGATGTGCTGCTGGTTCACTCTCCCGCTGCAGAGGAAGCTTTTGTGGAAGCCGGTCATGGGGATGCGGCTGGACGAATGTTGGTCATGTACAACGACTTCGTAGTGGTTGGAAGCATGGAAGATCCTGCCGGTGTGTTGGCCAATGCGGGCGCAGATGCCAAAGGCGCATTTCAGGCGATTTATGACAATGAAGCCACCTTTATCTCTCGAGGAGATAATTCGGGAACCCATGCCAAAGAAAAATCGGTTTGGACGGCCCTTTCTGTAGAGCCTGCCGGTGAATGGTATGTGGAAGCGGCGGCTGGTATGGGTGCGGTCATCCAGATGGCCAACGAGAAATTAGGCTATACCTTGGCAGATCGTGCCACTTGGTATGCCAACCAGGATACCACAGATCTTCAAATTGTATGCGAAAAAGACCCCAGTGGAATTCTCAACAATCAATATGCATGCATATGTGTGAACCCGGAAAAGAACGAATTGATTAATGCAGATGGCGCCAAAGCGTTCCAGGAATGGATTTTATCCGAGGATGCCCAGGCATTGATCGGGGAATTTGGAGTGGAGGAGTTTGGTGCTCCCCTGTTTACCCCCAATGCGGAGTAAAAGATAAGTGGATTGGAAGGCGAGGAGAAATCCTCGCCTTTTCGGCATAGACAGGAAGTAACCATGAATGAAATTGCACTAGGAGTACAACAGGCTTTTCAATTGATTTTTGCCGGAGATTCGGAAATTTTCCAAATCGTCGGGCTTTCTCTTTTCGTGTCCACTCTTTCGGTGGTGATTTCCACTGCCATGGGCATTCCCCTAGGTGTGTTGCTGGGAACTCACCAATTTCGGGGGAAAGGAATCATTGTCCGCATCACCTATACCTTTATGAGCTTGCCCCCGGTGATTGCGGGACTTTTTGTGTTTTTGGTTCTGATGAGAAGGGGTCCGCTGGGTCATTTACAACTAAACTATACCCCTACGGCCATGGTGATTGCACAGGTGTGTTTGGTGACCCCCATTATTATGGGATTGACCTACAATTTGGTGAAAGAAAAGGCGCCTACGGTTCGGAGATTGGCCATTACACTGGGAGCTCAAGGGCCCTCGGTACTATGGCTGATGATTTATGAAATGCGAGTGGGATTGACCACCGCCTTGGTGTCTGGGTTCGGCAGAGCTATTTCGGAAGTGGGGGCGGTAATGATTGTAGGCGGTAACATCAAGGGAAAAACCCGGGTGATGACCACCTATATTACGGAGTTAAAAACTATGGGAGATTATAGCCGGGCCATTGCGGTAGGTATTATACTCCTGGTGATTGCCTTTTTAATCACCACGGTGCTATACAATTTTCAGGAAAGGGAGTCCCGTTGATATGGAATTAATATTGGAAAACCTCACCAGAGACTATATGGAACGACGGGTAGTGGATATTCCCTCCGGGAAAATCCAAGCCGGATCCCGTACCGCCATTGTAGGCTCCAACGGGGCGGGCAAGTCTACTCTTCTGAACATCATTGCCGGATTGGATACCGGCCATGGGGGGCAGGTGTTTTATGGTGCCAAGAAGGAGACATTCTCACAGGTTTCTTCCCATATCACCATGGTATTTCAAAAACCGTATTTAATCACCACCACTGTGGAAAAAAATATTGCTTTCCCTATGAAAATAAGGGGGTTTTCTGAGGAAGAGCGGGAAAAAAGGGTATCAACCTTGTGTGAGGATTTGAATTTGACCGGACTTCGAAAGCAAAAGAGTTGGAAATTGTCCGGAGGAGAGACCCAGAAAGTGGCTTTGGCCAGGGCTTTGGCCTTTGGTCCCGGGCTACTATTGCTGGATGAACCCACGGCCAATGTGGACCCAGCCACCACCGGGGAAATCGAGAGAATGCTGATGAAAATCAACGGGGAAGAGAATACCACCCTTCTATTTGTTACCCATAATTTGGTGCAAGCCAGAAGAGTTTGTGACCGAATCATGTTCCTGCACCAAGGGAGGTTGATAGAAGAGGGGCTCACCGAACAGGTGCTAACAAATCCCAAGGAGGACCTGACCCGGCGATTTATTGCCGGAGAATTGATATGGTAGGAGAGAGAATATGAGACTATTACAAGTGGATACGGTAACAGAGGCCAGAGAAAAGCTGATGGAACATTTTGGGGGAAACCCTTGGCGTTCCCTGGAAATTCCTCTCCATAATAGTGTGGGCAGATATCTAGCGCAGGACATAGTGAGCCGGGAAAACATTCCCGGTTTTTCCCGTTCGGTAGTAGACGGATATGCAGTTCATGCTAGAGAGACGGTGGGTGTGGGAGAAACTTCCCCCTTGTTTTTGCAGGTGGCGGGAGAGGTGGAGATGGGCAAACCCTGGACTCGGCCTTTGGAAGAATCCACGGCAGTATACGTACCCACCGGTGGCATGGTGCCTCCCGGTGCCGACGGCGTGGTGATGGTAGAGCATACGGAAAAGTTGGATGAAAAGACCCTGGCCATCCATCGACCGGTAGCGGTTAACCAGGGAATGATGGGACCCTCGGAGGATGTAGAGGAGGGGGCGCTGATATTTGCCAAAGGTCACCGATTCCGTTCTGTGGACGTGGGGATTCTGGCAGCGTTGGGATGGATTATGGTGCCGGTGTTTGATCAGCCGGTGGTATCGATTATTTCTACGGGAGATGAAGTCCTTAGCATTATTGAGAAGCCCACAGCGGGAAAAGTGCGGGATGTAAACTCCTTTGCCCTTTCGGCCCTGGTACAGGAAACGGGTTGTAAAGCGGGAGGGGTGTATCTTATCGGTGACGATAAGGAGAAGCTGGAAGAAACCTTGAAGGAAGCCCTCAGTCGAAGCGATGTGGTGCTGATTTCCGGGGGCAGTTCCCAAGGCACCAAGGATTATACCGCCCAAGTGGTGGATTCCCTGGGGAAGCCGGGAGTGATTACCCATGGGCTGGCATTAAAACCCGGAAAGCCTACCATACTGGGCGTGCTGGAAGACACCCAATGTGCCTGCTGTAATCGAAAAACTTTGGTGGCAGGATTACCTGGCCATCCGGTGGCGGCCATGGGAGTATATCATCTGCTGATTGCGCCTTTCCTAAAGGAAACCTATTTCCAAAACCAGGAGCAGCCCTTGCGAATCAAAGGAACCCTGGGGGAAAATCTGGCGGCGGGAGAAGGGCGGGAGACGGTGGTCACCGTTGGCCTGGAAGATACTCCGGAGGGAACCCGGGTGATTCCCGTGCACGGGAAATCCGGCATGGTATCTCAACTTCTTCAGGGAGTCGGGTATATTGTGATTCCAGGGGGCCGGGAAGGCTTGAAGCAGGGAACTAAGGTGGATGTCACCTTGTTTACGTAGATTCCATCGGGAAAGGTGTAGGAGATAATACAATGAGTGGAAGAAACATATATTTGGAGAATATAGATATCGAAGAGGCGGTCCAGACCTATCTGAAGGAACTGGAACCGGCCATGAATTTGGTGGAAAAAGAAAAGGTATCTACCCACCAATCTTTGGGAAGGGTTTTGGCGGAACCTCTCTTTGCGATAGCATCTTCTCCCAGCTACAACGGAGCGGCTATGGATGGGATTATGGTTCGGTCGGAAGCGACGAAAGGAGCCACAGAGACCAAACCCTTGACCCTGGTTCGGGGGAAAGATTTTGAAGAAATCAATACGGGATTCCCACTGAAAGATCCCTTTGATGCGGTGATTATGATAGAAGATCTGGTGTATCCCCAAGGCGAAGAAGGGGGTTCTGTTGTCATTAAAGAAGCTGCTTTTCCCTGGCAACATGTGCGGGCTGTGGGCGAAGATATTGTGGCGGGAGAAATGTTACTACCGGCCCACCATCGGATGCGGCCCATGGATTTGGGCGCGGCTTTGGCGGCCGGTATCGGAGAAGTAACCGTATATGAAAAAGTACGGGTTGGGATTATGCCCACCGGTACGGAAATCCTGGAAGTGGGGAAACCCCTGGAAAAGGGAAAAATTTACGATAGCAATTCCTGGACCTTTCAAGCCATTTGTGAAGAGATGGGGGCAATCGGTGATCGGATAGCTCCCGTAAAAGATGAAATTTCCTTACTGAAGGAAGCATTGCTCCGGTTAATAAAGGACAACCATATGGTATTGATAAATGCGGGATCTTCTGCCGGTAGCAAGGATCATACGGCTTCTTTGATCCATGAATTGGGTCAGGTTTATCACCATGGATTGTCCATTAAGCCTGGAAAGCCCACGGTGCTGGGGATGATTCAAGGGAAACCGGTGATTGGAATTCCCGGGTTCCCCGGTTCTGCCTTTTTGGTCTTTGAAGAGGTGGTGGCTCCGGTGATACGCAAGTTGCAACGAATTGCGGAGATTAACCCTATATATACGGAGGCCGTACTATCTCGGCGGCTAATCAGCTCTTTGAAATACCGGGAGTACATTCGCGTGAAGTTAGGCCGCGTGGAAGATCAATTGATTGCTACGCCCTTGGCTCGGGGAGCCGGGATGACCACCACCTTAGTGAAAGCCGATGGATTATTGGTCATACCCAAGAACAGTGAGGGATTGGAGGCGGGAGAAAAGGTGCAGGTTGCTTTAACCAAGGATTTTTCCGTGATTGATAAAACGCTGGTTTCCATCGGCAGTCATGATATGGTGATGGATTTTATCGGTTCACTGATGGAGGAGGGACCGGAAGGATTTCACCTGTCTTCGGCTCATGTAGGTAGCATGGGAGGAATCATGGCCATGAAACGAGGGGAGGCGCATATTGCTCCGGTTCATCTTCTGGATGAAGAAACAGGGGTATATAACCAATCTTACATAGATCGTTACTTGGGCAGTGAATTCCAATTAATCAAAGGTATTCGCAGGGAGCAGGGTCTCATGGTGCCCAAAGGGAATCCCGACGGAGTAAACGGGATTGGGGATTTGGTAGCAAAGAAGCTGACCTTTGTGAATCGACAGCGGGGTTCTGGCACTCGAATGTTATTGGACTATTTGTTGAAGAAAGAGGGCTTGGATCCGGAAGTCATTTCCGGATATCACCGGGAGATGACCACCCATATGGCGGTGGCGGCGGCGGTGGAAGGTGGAACCGCCCGCGTGGGGTTGGGAGCCTATTCGGCAGCCAAGGCCATGGGGCTGGATTTTATTCACATCGCTCATGAGGAATATGATTTTGTGGTGGCAAAAAGAAACGAAAATCACCCCTTCATCCGGGAGTTTTTACGAGTTCTTGGAAGCAAAGAGTTTCAAGAGATTCTAAAAGGATTGGGAGGATACGGAGTTTCGTAAAAATAGGTACTATCTTGCTGTACAAAGGGAGGTCAATTGACCTCCCTTTTATTAGGATGGTATAATATCACAATGCTATTAATGTACTCCGAGTTCTGCGCGACACCCGTTTGCCGACAGAACCGATACGGTTTGGAGAGCGATTTCCAAGCCCGCCATTGCGCAAAGGAGAAATGGAAAAAGGAGTTTGATATTATGTTAAAGGACGCAACCATACTTTATGTGAACCTGAGCCAGGGGACCATTATGAAAGAAACCCTGGATGGGGAAACCTACCAGAAGTACCCGGGAGGTAGCGCCCTGGGAATGTACTTGATGCTACAGCATATGGATCCCTCGGTGGATCCCTTATCCCCGGAGAATATGCTGATTTTTTCCGTATCTCCCTTGACGGGAATTCCTATCAGTGGGAACAGCCGAATGTGTGCCACCTTTAAAAGCCCCTTGACGGGGACGGCGGGAGACTCCCAGGTGGGCGGGTTTTTGCCGGCCGCTCTGGCGGGAAACGGCTACGATGCGGTGGTATTCATGGGCCGTTCGGAAAAACCGGTGTATTTGTTTATTGACGGCGACAAGGCAGAGCTAAAAGATGCTTCTCATCTTTGGGGCATGATTACGGGAGATGCGGAGAAGGCCATTTATGAAGAAATTGGGGACGATAAGCTGGAGTCCAGCATCATTGGTCCTGCCGGAGAAAGTGGAGTAAAATTTGCCAATATCATGCACATGCGGTCCCGAGCCAATGGGCGAAACGGGGGCGGTGCGGTGATGGGTAGTAAGAACTTGAAAGCCATGGTGGTAAGAAAGGCGGGCCCGAGAAAGCCGGTGGACGCAGAAGGATTCAAAACTTTGACCGGCAATGTGAAGGAACGAATGGCGGCTAACGAAGTCATCGTGGATACTTCCTTAAATGGCTCTGCCGGAGTGGTGGATGCCCATGGAGCCGAGGGATT